>SKVA01000335.1 GCA_007129695.1 Spirochaetaceae bacterium
AGGACGGCAAGGGCGAAAGCGTCTGGGACCGGTTTACGCATAGCCGGCGGGTGATCAAGGACGGGACCGACGGCGATCGCGCGTGCGACCACTACCACCGTGTCGACGAAGACGTGCGGATCCTGGACGCGCTCGGTGTCGACGCGTACCGCTTTTCGGTGTCGTGGCCCCGCGTGATCCCCGAAGGTAGCGGTGCGGCAAGCGCGGCAGGACTCTCGTTCTACGACCGGCTTGTCGACCGGCTGTGCACGCTCGGCGTCGAACCGTTCGTGACGCTGTTTCACTGGGATACGCCCCAGGCGCTCGAGGAGCGTGGCGGTTGGACCAACCGCGCGATCGCAGGGTGGTTCGCCGAGTACGCCGATCGGATCGCACGGCTGCTCAGCGACCGGGTCACCCACTGGATAACGCTCAACGAGCCGATCTCGGTCGCCGGAGCGGGGTACCTGGCCGGGGTCCACGCGCCGGGTCGGCGCAGCCCCATCGCGGCGGCGCGCGCTGTACACTTCCAGTTGCTTGCGCACGCGCACGCGACCGACGCTATTCGCGCGGTGACACCGTCGGCGCGAATCGGGATTGCGAACTCTTTTGCGCCGGTCTACCCGCTGCGGCCGCGCGACAGCCGCGTTGCCGCGCGCGTGAGCGCCGTGCTCAACGAGCTGTTCATGGATCCGCTCTACTTCGGCTCTTACCCGGGCGCGGTCGGGCCGGTGCTGGCGCTGCTCAACCGTGGTATTCGGTCTGGCGATTGGGATCTGATCAACCGACCGCCCGACTTCGTCGGCGTGAACCACTACTCCCGCTATCTGGCGAAGCGGACGATAATCCCCTTCGTCGGCGTGCGATTCCTGCGTCCGGCCGATCGGATCGATCTGACCGATATCGAGTGGGAGATCCACCCCCCGGGCTTCAGGAGCATCCTCGGGTGGATCCGCGACAGGTACGGTAATCCACCCCTGTACATCACCGAGAACGGTGCGTCGTTCGACGAACCGGTGCGCGACGGCCGGGTCGACGACATCCGGCGGATATCGTACCTGCATGGCTATTTGACGCAGATGCAGGCGGCGATCGAAGACGGATCGGACATCCGCGGGTACTTCGTGTGGAGCTTGCTTGACAACTTCGAGTGGGCGTACGGCTTCTCGCAGCGATTCGGGCTCGTGCATGTCGACTACGACACCCTCGAGCGTCTACCGAAGGAGAGCTTCCGGTACTACGCGGACGTATGCCGCACGCGCGACCCGCATCGATCGTTCATCGCGCAGGTCGATCGGACTCCGACCGATCGGAGTCGGACTGATTCATGAGCATGTCCCAGGCGTTCCGAAGCGTTGCGATCGTGTTTTCCACCGCGGTATCGACCGCGCGCGTACCCTGGTCGACGATCGCTTCGTCGACGTCGGTGGTCTTGCTGTCGAGTCTCAGCATCGCCTTCTCCAGTCGGCGCATCGCGCGCATCGCGCCCTTCGGGCTGTCCTCGCTGTAATCTCCAAACTCGTAGTCGACAACGTCGTCATCCTCGCGGATCTCACCGACGAGCGCCCGGTGGAGGCTCACCTTGATCGCCTTCAGCGAATACCCGATCCGGCCCTCCTTTTCGAAGCGTCGTACATCGACGCGGACGTGCGTGTCGGGTATGACACGGAACGAACCGTGTTCTGCGGCGCGCTTGACCAGATCGTGGTCTTCGGCGACCTTCAGGCTTTCGTCGAAGCCGCCGATCCGTTCGAACACGTCGCGCCGGATCGCGATGCAGTACCCGGGGGCGTTCGGATCGCTGTACTGGGTCAGTCGCACAAAGAGATTCGCGAAGTTGTGGATGATCCGGTCGGTGCTCAGCCGTGACAGCGGCTTCATAGGACAGGTCGCCGCCACCAGGTCTCGACGCTCCATCGCGTCGCACACCGTTTGGACGAATCGTTTCGGGATCCTTACATCGGCGTCCAGAAAGATCAGGATATCTGTGTCGGCGTTCCGTGCGCCGGAGTTCCGTCCCGCGGCCGGCAGACCACCGTCGACTACCGTCGCACCGCGTGACCGCGCAATCTCACGGGTCCGGTCGGTCGATCTGGCGTCTGCGACGACTACATCCGCAACGGCGCCGCGCTGCGCGGCGATGTCGCGGAGCAGTACCGGAAGCGTCTTCTGTTCGTTGTACGCCGGGATCACGATCGTAGAGGTCATGCTGAAAACCTACGGCCTGTCCTCTTGGTGGTCAAATCGCCTGCCGTCGGTTCGGCCGCTCAGTGGACCGATAGTCGTTGTATCTACAAGCTATTATCAATATGTTTGGATCGACTCGGCTCGGGCGATGGGAGGTGTGCGTGCGCAGACGGCTGACCGGTAGAGCGATCGCGTTCGGAGCGCTGGTCGCGATCTCAATCGTCGGGTGTGATCGTGCAGCCGAACACGATGGCGCATCGGCGTTTCGCGATCGATTTCTTGCCGGAGAGGTCGAGTGGGACGCCGTGGTCGAGCGCGCCCGTTCAGAGGGACGCGTCGAGTTCTACCATTGGGGAGGCAGCGAAGCGCTCAACTCGTGGTTCGAGCTCATCGCGCGTCCCGCAATAGAGTCGATCGGAATCGGCGTTCACTTCAGGCGCTCTGATACGCGCGATGTGGTGGACCTGATCCTGTCGGAGATCGCGTCGGGGCGCGGCCCCGGAAGCGGATCGGTCGACGTCGTCTGGATCAACGGTGAGAACTTCAGGACGCTTCGGATGAACGACGCGTTGTTCGGAGCGTTCGCCGACCGATTGCCGTCGTCGGTCAACTTCGCGTTCGATCCTGATGATCCGGGTTCGAGTATCAACCGGTTCGACTTTGGTACCCCGACCGATCTGATGGAGATGCCCTGGGCCGGATTTCAGTTTACGGTCCGCGTCGACGCCGATCGCCTTGATCCCGCCGAAGCGCCCGCGACGTTTGCGGCGCTCGAGCCGTGGGCGCGCGCAAACCCTGGCCGCTTCACCTACGTCGCGCCGCCGCACTACATCGGTTCAACCTTCATACACGCGCTTCTGTATGAGACGAACCCCGACTCGGACGGTTACACGCTGTTTCTCAACGAACCCTCGGACCTGGGAGTGACCGAGTTCGCCCGCCTGATCGGTCCGGGCTTCGAGTATCTGCGGCGCATCGAGCCGTACCTGCTCGGGGGCGGCGGGCGGTCGGGCGTCCAAGGCGCGCCGATCTACCCCGCGTCGGCGGCCGCGCTGCAGGCACGGTTCGTCGCCGGAGAGGTCGATTTCGATATGGAGTTTGGCGTCTACGATGTCGACCGTGACATCCGGTCGGGTCGCTACCCGCCGACGGTCCGTAACATCATCTTCCCCGAGTCAGGCATGATCAAGGACATGAGCTATCTGGCGATTCCGAGGAACGCTCCTGCTCCTGCAGCGGCGCTTGTCGCGATCGACGCGCTGTCGACGCCGGAGAGCCATCTGTCAAAGCTGGTGGAGATCGGGTTTGCGCCGGCGATCGATCCGGCGCGGCTTGATCGCGAAGAACGCGCGCGATTCCTGGCGGCCGCGCCGGATCTCCGCGGTGTCACCGAAGAGGCGCTTGCGGCGCGCGCGGTGCCGAGCGTGAACGCTGGCCTGGTCGATGTGATCGACGCGATCTGGCTGGAGTACATCGCCGAGCAGTCGGCTCGTTCGTTCGATGAGATCGTCCTTGACGCGTGGCGCAACCTCGGCCTCTGATCGGGCGACGCCGGTGAGAGCCGCTGCCCACCGCGTGGCGATCGTGCTCGGTCTCGCGCCGGTGACCGCGGTCCTTTCGCTGCTATTCATCGGGCCGCTTCTGGTCGCGCTCGCGCAGAGTCTTGGACACGCGCCGATCTACGGCGTCGAGGAGTTTCCGACGCTTCGCTACTACGCGCGCGTGTTCGGGTCGTCGCGGTTCAGGATCGCACTGCTGTACACGCTTTACTACGCCGTTGTACCAACGATCGTGTCGACGGTTGCCGGTGTGGCGCTCGCGCTTGCGCTCCGTCACCCGATCCGGGGTTCCCGCGTGCTGATCGCGGTCCTGCGCTTGCCCGTCGTTGTGCCGTATCTGGTTGGAGCGGCCGTCGTAGTCGCGCTCTTCGCCAACGGGGGTCTGATCGCGCGCGTGCTGTTCGCGCTCGGCGCGATCGGTTCGACTGGCGACTTCCCTCGCGTGCTCTTCAGCGCCGGCGGCTGGGGCGTGATGCTAGTCTACCTGTTCAAACAGATCCGCTTCACGTTCATCGTGGTGTCGGCCGCGCTCGCAGGTGACGGCGCCCAGTACGAGGAGGTCGCGCGTTCGCTCGGCGCGACTCCCGTTCGGGCACTCTGGCACGTTGTGCTGCCGCGGGTCGTACCCGCGATCGTCACGGCGTCGCTGCTTGTGTTCGCGTTCAACTTTCAGACGTACGAGATCCCGTATCTGCTCGGCGCGACCTTCCCGAACACGCTGCCGGTAGAGGCGATGCGCCGGTTCAACGCGGCGGATCTGTCGCGCCGACCCGAAGCGATGGCGTACCTGATGGTCATCACGGCGATCTCCGGTGTCGTGCTGGCCGCCTACCTGCAGGTCTACCGTCGATGGGAGCGAGGGAGGCGACGATCGTGATCGGGACCGGATCGCGCGGGCGCGGTTTTGACTCGACCTCGCGGGGCGTGCGAGTTGCGCTGTGGATCGTCTTTGCGGTGTTCTCCTTTCCGTTCGTGCCGCTCGTCGTCGCGTCGTTCGCGTTTCGTTGGCACTGGCCCTCGGTCGTTCCGACCGAGTGGCTATGGACCGCTCGCGACGCGTCGACGGTTCCCGTCGGGTGGGCATATCTGTTCTCTCGTGTTTCGCAGCTCGGACCGGCGTTCGCGAACACGGCGTTTATCGGCGTTGCCGTCGCGTTCCTGGCGGTTGCGCTCGCGCTTCCAGCCGCGCGTGTGATCGCCCGTTACGAGTTTCGCGGCAAGTCCTTCTTCGAGTTCGCTTCTCTGATGCCGGTCATCGTACCGCAGATCTCGATTGGCATCGGAACGTTGCTGCTTTTCCTGCGCCTTGGCCTTGTCCGGACGCACGTGGGCGTGATCCTGGCGCATCTGGTGCCGACGCTCCCGTACGCGCTGCGGATCATGACCGCGGTGTTCCAAAACCTGGACCATGGATACGAGGAGGTGGCTCAAACGCTCGGGGCGGGCCGGGTGCAGCGGTTCGTGCGCGTCGTGCTGCCGCTCGTGCTGCCGGGCGTTGCGACGGCGGGTCTGTTTGCGTTTCTGATCAGCTCCAACGTGTTTTTGCTCACCTTCCTGGTCTCCGGCGGTCGCATCCCGACTCTCCCGACGATGCTCTTCTCTCACATCGAGTCGGGAGCTCCTCTCGATGCGACCACCGCAGGGCTCGTCGTGATCGTGTCGCTCCCCGGCATCGCCTTTCTGCTGCTGACCGATCGGCTGACCGGACAGCGTCTGTCGCTCGCGTCGCTTGGTTCCCCCGTTCAGCCGGCAGTTGGGGGCCGCGCGTGAGCTCTATCGAGATCGACCGCGTATCGAAGGCGTACGACGGACCGCTTGTTGTCGACTCCTTGAGCCTGTCGGTGCCGAGCGGGACCGTGTTCGGGCTCCTTGGCCCGAGCGGGTGTGGCAAAACGACGACGCTGCGGATGATAGCGGGGCTCCTGCGACCCGACTCGGGCGATATCCGCTTCGACGGTGTTTCGGTCCTCGCAGTACCCCCGGAGCGGCGCGCGATCGGCATGGTGTTCCAGCAGCACCTTCTGTTTCCGCACATGAACGTCGAGCAGAACGTGTCGTTCGGGCTTCGGATGCAGGGGGTGCGCCCGGCGGCGTCGCGTTCGCGCGTCGATGAGGCGCTCGACCTTGTCCGCCTTGGTGGAATGCAGCGAAGGTATCCGGCGCAGCTTTCCGGGGGGCAGCAACAGCGCGTCGCGCTCGCGCGCGCGGTCGTCACCAATCCGGGCGTGTTACTCCTGGACGAACCCCTCTCCAATCTGGATACCCGGCTGCGCGAACAGATGCGTGCGCTGATCCGGTCGGTCCAGCGGCGGCTTGGCATCACGACGATCGTCGTGACGCACGACCAGGGTGAGGCAATGGAGCTATCCGACCAGATGGCGGTGATGTTCGACGGCTCGATCGCGCAGGTCGGACGACCCGTCGAACTCTACGCGCGGCCTGACAGCGCCCGGATCGCTCGTTTTCTTGGTGCGACGAACCTGATTCCCGCACGGGTCGTGGATACGACCGCCGCCGACCTGTTGCGCATTGATACGCCCTTCGGCTCGCTTGACGTGTGTCCGGGCAACTCGGCGCCGACAACCGGTACGCCGCGAGTCGTCGCGAGTATCCGGTGCGAACACGTAGCGATCGTCGATCGGCATATGGACGGCCCAACGGATTCAGGTGTGTCGGTACGCGACGGCGCGCGGAACATCTTTGCCGGTGTGATAGACGACGTAGTGGTTGGCGCCGGGCGCATCACCTACACCATCGATGTTCGCGGTACCAGGATCACTGCGGTAGAAGTGTCTGACGCCGAGCGGACTCGTGGTTCTACCGTACAGGTTCGTCTGCCGTGCGATCGGGTGAGGCTCCTGCCGTTCGATCCCGGCCTTGCCGGGGCGTGAAGGCAACCCGGACGGGCTAGTCGCCAGGATCGCTTCCAAGCGTCCGAACCGCCCAGACCAGTCGCTGGACGATGCCGACTGCACCGCCGAGGGCACCGATGAGCGCGATCGCGACGCCCCACGACGGGATCAGCAGAAGCGCCGTGTAGAGGACGATCGTTTCGGTGCCCTCCATCAGACCCGAGGGCATATCGATCGACGTGGTGCGAGCAGGGTCGGTCTGTTGTCGCTTTTCCAGGATCGCTGATAAGTACATCCACGACGCAAGGTTGCCGTAGAACGCGGCGACCATCACGAGCGTACTCATCGTGAACGCCGGGTCGCCGCGATGGAGCGCGATCGTCGCAGGAAGCGCCGCGTACACGATCGCGTCGCCCAACATGTCCACGTAGCCACCCAGATCCGACGATTCTTCGCGGATCCGCGCGACCTCTCCATCGATGCCGTCCAGTATCCGGTTCGCCAGCCACAGCACGCACGCGGTGACCATCGCGCCCGCGGCCGCCGCGATCACTGCGGCAACCCCGACAGCGAACGCCGCGACGGTGATCGATAGAGCGGATACGTGACGACTGAGTAGTGTTGCGCTTCCGCGGAGCAGCGCATTCTTGACGCCGCGCATGAACCGGTCAATCATCGCGTGCGTCGTCGGTCGCAGCGCACAGGCAGATTCATGCGACCCTGCCGCCGCCCCGGGTCAATCTTCGACCGAAAACTCTTCCTTCGGCGCGCCACAGACCGGACAGACCCAGTCGTTGGGCAGGTCGTCGAACGAGGTGCCCGCGGCGATGTCCGCGTCGGGATCTCCCTCGGCCGGATCATAGATGTACCCACACACGTCGCAGACATACTTCTTCATAGGAACCCTCGGCGCTTTTGATCGCGATTCTACTCTGAACCGCTGCGCGGTTCAAGGCCCCGCGCGTGCGGTTCAAGGCCCCGCGCGTGC
>SKVA01000058.1 GCA_007129695.1 Spirochaetaceae bacterium
AAGAACCGGATGAACTGCTCCATCTCATCAGGGAGCCCGGAAAACAGTGCCGAACAGAACGCCGCCCTGTAGAGCCCCTGCTGCGCCAGTTCCATCGTCGACAGCGAACCGAACTGACGCTGCGCACGCCGATCCACAACCGCGGCGTCACCCTGAAACCCGATGGTGAATACAAACTCAGAACGCTTCATCGATCAATCCCGCGAAAAGAGAGGGGAAGCCGCTGGGCTTCCCCTCACCAAACTACATCATGCCGCCCATGCCGCCCATGCCGCCCATGCCGCCCATGCCGCCGGCAGCAGCGCCCGCACCGCCGTCGTCCTTCTCAGGAAGATCGGTGATCGCGCACTCGGTGGTGAGAAGCAGCGCAGCAATCGACGCCGCGTTCTGCAGCGCGCTGCGCGCGACCTTCGCCGGATCGATGATCCCGGCCTTGACCATATTCGTCCACTCCATCTTCTGGGCGTCGAAGCCATGGCCCTTCTTTTCGTTCTTTGCCTTGTCGGCGATGATGCTTCCATCAACGCCCGCGTTCGTCGCGATCTGCCGAATCGGCTCTTCGAGAGCGCGCATCACGATCCGGAACCCGACTTTCTCATCGTCATCCATCTTCGAAAGGTCGGACTTCTCGAGCGCCGGGACCGCCTGAATCAGCGACAGCCCGCCGCCGGGGATGATGCCTTCCTCGATCGCGGCGCGCGTAGCAGAGAGCGCGTCTTCGACCCGATGCTTCTTCTCCTTGAGCTCGACCTCGGTAGCGGCACCGACGTTGATGACCGCGACACCACCGGCGAGCTTCGCGAGCCGCTCCTGAAGCTTCTCGCGGTCGTAGTCGCTTGTCGTGTCTTCGATCTGCGCCTTGATCTGCGCGATTCGGTCCTTGATATCCGACGCCTTGCCTTCGCCGTTGATGATGGTCGTATTCTCTTTGTCGACCTTGACTGTCTTTGCCTGGCCGAGCTGATCGAGCTCGGTGCTCTCGAGCTTCAGCCCGAGCTCTTCGCTGATGACCTGGCCACCGGTCAGGATAGCGATGTCTTCGAGCATGGCCTTGCGACGATCACCGAAGCCCGGCGCCTTGACCGCACACGCGTTGATCGTGCCGCGGATCGTGTTCACGACGAGCGTCGCGAGCGCTTCACCCTCAACGTCCTCGGCGATGATCAGGATCGGGCGGCTCGCCTGCGCGACCTTCTCCAGGATCGGGAGGAGGTCCTTCATGCTGGAAACCTTCTTGTCGAAGATCAGCACGTACGGATTGTCGAGTACAGCGGACATGGTGTCGCGGTTCGTAGCGAAGTACGGTGAGACGTAGCCGCGGTCAAACTGCATGCCTTCGACGAACTCGGTCGTCGTTTCGATGGTCTTCGACTCTTCAACGGTGATAACGCCGTCCTTGCCAACCTTCTCCATCGCGCCGGCAATCTCGTTGCCGATCTCCATGTCGTTGTTCGCAGAAATCGACGCAACCTGGGCGATCTCTTCGCGGTCCTTGATGGTCTTCGCCGCCTTCCTGATCTCTTCGACGGCGATCGTCACCGCAGAGTCGATGCCGCGCTTGAGCGCCATCGGATTGATACCGGCTGCGACGCTTTTCAGCCCTTCCTTGATGATGCTATACGCAAGAACGGTCGCGGTGGTGGTGCCGTCGCCGGCAACGTCGTTCGTCTTGGTCGCGACTTCCTTGAGAAGCTGAGCACCCATATTCTCAAACGCGTCTTCGAGCTCAATCTCTTTCGCGACCGATACACCGTCCTTCGTTACGGTCGGGGCTCCGAACTTCTTGTCCAGGAGCACGTTACGACCCTTCGGGCCAAGCGTCACCTTCACGGCGGCGGAAAGCTTCTCCACGCCGTGAAGAAGGCTTCTGCGTGCTTCTTCGTTAAACTTCAATTGCTTTGCCATTGTCTTCCTCTCTCGATGAGTGGTTTGGATTTGGTTTGAGACTCGCTCAGTGCAAGGGAAAGATACTGACGAAAACCACGAACGCCAAGATTGACGTTCGATTTTGTCTTTGCCCGGCGTGCCGATTCGTGCTACAAGGTCATGTGCGCGATGTCACGCTGTTGCTATCCGTTGCGCTGTATACAGATGGTGATACGGCGGGCCCGACGGCCGACCGGGTCAGCACGCTGTGCGGCATCCTCTCCGTATCCGGGGTCGAAGCGCCTGTTCTGTGGAGCGCCCCGGCCGCGGAACTTGCCGCGATTACCTGCCGGTCGCAACCGGAGGCTCTCCACCCGCTGATCGACCGGCTCGAGCGTTGCGGCGACCGGATCGCCCCGATGGGCCTCGCCGGAGCCGACCACTGCGCGCTGCTGATCGACGAGATTCGACGTGACCTGGAGTGGTCGATCTCCAACCCGTGGTCAACGGGAACCGCCGACACGCTCGACCTGCGACCGGTCGCACTCTGCCCGATCGCCGATCCATTCCGCCCGGAAGCCGATTCGCTCTACCGCAACCACCCGCTGCCGGTGATCCGGGTCTCCGCCGAAGCCCGCCGCGTCATTGCGGCTTCCCCGGACGGCGTGCAGCCGGTTGTTGCCGGATCGCGACTCGCGCGCCCGGTCACCGCCGGTGCCCTTCACCGCGCGATCCGGCGGTCCGCGCGGGCAGCCGCGGGTAACGCGGCGTCGGCACCTGGCGTCATCGTCTGGGCGGAGCCGTGGCTCGACGCGTCGGCGTTGCGCGAGCTCATCGGCGCATTCGCGTCGCTGGTCGAGCACAACCGCATCAGACCGGCGATCCCGGCGCTCACCGGAGAGTCGACTGCCTCGGACCGCGCCGAGTTCGCCGTACGCGGGGCGGTTGCGATTCCGACGCGCGTCGCCGCGTGCGCCGGTGCGCGACGGCTGATCGGGCTCAGATCGGGCCGAGCGTCCAGGCTCAGGACTCGTCGGGTCCTGGAGGCAGCCGGCCGGCCGGGCGCGCACATCCCGCAGCCGGCCGACGAAGACTCTGCACGCCGAACGCCGCCGGCGTACCGGCGCGACTTCATCGCGAGCATGCTCGGGACCGCGGTGATCGCCGGCGACCAGATCGCGATCGCGGTGGCGGATGGACGCTACTGCGGCGTGGCTGTCGACGCCGGCCTGCTGCGCTTCGATCGGCCGGCGATCTCGATCGCGACAGTCGCCACAGCGACTCGTGCCGACGCCGCAGCGGTTGCGATAGAGGCCGTTGAAAGCTGCTTCTCATTCGAGACCGAGTCGAGCCGCGGGCTCCACATCAGGTCCGCGGTCACGACACCCAACGCGGCCGCGCAGCTGCAGACCGAGCTCACGCTCGTCAACGGATACGACACGCTCGTCATGACGCAGACCATCGCGGTGACGGCGGGAGACACGATCTCCACGTTCCTGTCCAACGGTGTACCGATCGCACCCGATGCCGTGGTGTCGATTCGCTACAGCGACGGTAGCGGCGCACGGGTGCAAACCGCCGGCGGCGACGCATCACAGGCGCGCCCCGACCTGGTGACACCGCTCCACGGCCACAGCTTCACCGTTGAGGACGAGACGGGCGCGTTCACGCTCGTCGCCGTCGACACCGACGGGAGCCCGCTGTCGTGGACACTCTTCATCGGTCCCGATCCGACGTCGGACCGACGCGCGCGGCGCCGGAACCGGCGTGCTCACAGAACTCCGCTACGCGCGTACATCGGCGGCTGCGTAGCGCTTGGGCCGCGATCGATGGAGACGGTCGCGCTGCTGATCGCTCCATGCGACCGGCCGAACGAGCTCCAGGAGCGGGCGCTGTCGGATCGGCTCCCGCACGCGGTGCTGATGGACATCGCGGCCGCTGCCGCGTCGACGCGCCGATAGGTGGTGCACGAACTGGTGAGAACTGGTGAGAACTGGTGCCTGGATTGTTGGCGCGAATGCTCCTCTATTCGCGGTCGTCATGCTGCAAGCCGCGACCGGCCGGCTCCGCGGCGTCAGGAGTTGGCGGCCTGTTCGACCTCAGTAGTCGGACCGGCAGGAAGCGTGAACCGAAACGTGCTACCGCACCCCTGTACGCTTTCGGCGCTGATGGTGCCTCCGTTGCGCGCCACATAATCCCGGGCCAGCATGAGACCGAGCCCGGTGCCGCGTTCTCCCCCCGTACCCGAACGGCTGATCGACCGTCCCGGATCGAAGAGCCTGCACAGGTCGTCCGGTGCGATCCCGACGCCGGTATCGGCCACCGCGATCGTCACGGTCTCACCGTTGGAGCGCGCGGTGATCGTCACGGCGCCGTCCGACCCGGTGAACTTGATCGCGTTGTTGACCAGATTTCGTACGACGGTGTTGACCATGTCGCGATCGGCGAAGCACGTGGTCGCGTCAGGAATGTCCACGCGGACCGAAACGCCCTTCTGTCTGGCCGCGGCGCTGAAGACCTGAACGGCATCGCAGACAATACGCGCAACGTCGATCGCGCGGGGTGCGATAGTAGTTGTGCGCCTCTGACTGCGCGCCCATTCGAGCAGATTCTCCAGCAGATGGTACGTCTTCTCCGCGGATCCGTAGAGGTTCTCTATCAGTTCCTGCGCGGTTTCGCTGTCCAGATCGTCGGCGCAGTCGCGCAGCAGCTCGAGCGCGCCGAGCAGACCCATGAACGGCCCGCGCAGATCGTGGCCGATGATCGAAAAGAGTCGATCCTTGGTAGCGTTGAGCTCGTCGAGCTGTTCGCGCTGACGCTTGATCGTCACGTGAGCGACGATGCGCGCAAGGACCTCTTCCTGGTTGAACGGTTTGGTGATGTAGTCGACGCCTCCGGCCCGAAACCCGCGAACTTTGTCCTGGACGTCGGTGAGCGCACTGATGAAGATAACGGGAATCCCGGCGGTCCGTTCATCGGACTTGAGCGCCCGGCACGTCTCAAATCCGTTCATCCCGGGTAGCATGATATCGAGCAGAATCAGATCGGGTTGCTGCTCATGAGCCAGACGAACCGCCCGCTCACCATCCTGACTGACCAGTACGGTGAAGCCTTCATCGTCGAGGTATCGGTAGAGCACGCCCAGGTTGTTCGTGTTGTCGTCGACGATCAGGACGAAGGTCTCGTTCCGGTCACTCATCGGACGCCTCCGGGTTTGATCCACCGTCTCGGGCGCGCGCGAGATACTCGGCAAGCCTGTTGATCTGGAACTCCTGCGCCATCTGGATGACTCGTTGAGCGAACACTTCGCACCCCGGCTCCTCCTGGATACGCGCGGCCTCGTCAAGGATTCGTTTGATGTTTCCCGCGGCGACCAGCGCCGCGATATGGTCGATCCGTTCGGTCGGTACGCAGCTTGCTCCGGCCGCGGGTCGGTCGGAGCCGGTCTGCTCGTCCTTGTCGGTCGCCTCACCGCGATGAGTCCAGACGATGCCCGTGTGCCGCCGGATCGAATCGAGCAGGTCGGATTGCTGGAGCGGCTTCGCAAGGAAGTCGTCAAAGCCGACCCGGACGCACTCGTCACGAATGCTCGCCGCGACGCTCGCGGACACCGCGACGACGGTCGGCTTCACCGTGCGCGGATCCGAGTGAATCGTCCGGATCGCCTCGAACCCGTCCATGACCGGCATCACCAGATCCATCAGCACGATGTCAGGTTCGTGTGCCCGCAGCTGTTCGAGTCCGGCCGCCCCGTCGGGGGCTTCAATGACGGTAAACCCGAGCGGTTCGAGCATGCTGCGCGCGACGCTGCGGTTCTGCCACTTGTCGTCGACGACCAGCACCGTGATCGGCGGGCCCTCGAACCCGACGATCGCGCTCGCCGGGCGCGGCGCGTCCGGCGATACCTCCGACTCTGAGACCGCGAGCGTCACGCGAAACAGGCTTCCGCGGCCGAGCTCGCTCGACGCATGAACTCTACCGCCCATCGCTTCGGCCAGGCGCTGCACGATCGCAAGGCCCAGCCCGGTCCCCTCCTCGCTCTGCACGTGCTTGGTCAGCTGCCGGAACGGTGTAAAGACCTCGTCGAGCTGATCGGCCGGAATGCCAATACCGGTGTCCTCAACCTCCAGGCAGAGCATGCCCGACTCGAAGCCGACCCGGAACCAGATCGTGCCTTCCTCGGTGAACTTCACGGCGTTGGTCAGGAGGTTGAGCGCGATCTGACGGATCCGCTTCTCGTCGCCGGCTATCGACTGCGGCAGCGGATCGTTGAAATCGACCACCAGATCGAGTCCCTTGCGGTGCGCCTGCAGCCGGACGATGTCGGCAATGTCGACCAGGAAGGGCCGCAACTGGAACGAAGAGTGCGACAGGGTGAGCCTCTGCGCCTCGATTCGAGATATGTCGAGGATGTCGTTGATGAGATTGAGCAGGTGGTTGCCGCTCTTCTCTATGATCGCGATCGCCTCCTTCGTACGATCGTCGAGCGACGTGTCGTGCGACAGGATCTGCGCGTACCCAAGGATCCCGTTGAGCGGGGTTCGCAGGTCGTGGCTGACATTCGCCAGAAACTGCGTCTTGGTGTTGCTGGCGGCCTCGGCTTCCTGCTTCGCGATCAACAGCTGCTGATTCGCCTCATGGACCCTCTGGAAGCTCTCCTTCAGGCGGTCGCTCGTCACGCGGAAACAGCGGATCAGCGTACCGATCTCGTTGATCGAGCTCGTTGGCCAGTCGAGGTCCTCCTGACCGGTGACCTTGTCAGACAGGCCTTCGGCGACAACGGTAAGCTTGGACAGCGACGCGAGCATACGCCGCGACAGGAGCGCCGACAGCAGGATCGTCGCGGTGATGATGAGGATGATCAACAGAAGCGTCGACCGGTACCGGGCTGTCATCGCAGCCTCGTAGGGCGCGGTCGGTGCGCCGAGCACGATCGACCACGCCGAGTACTGCCCGGTCCGGTCGTACGTCATGAACTCCGCGTCGTACCACCGGCGCTGCGCCGACCGCTGCGGCGGAGCAGCGCCCGACTCCGGCAGCCTCAGGTAGAGGTTCGGACCGATGCGCTCGGACGCCGTGGGCAGCAGATCGTCCACGCTGGTGTACGGCGTGATCCCGCCGTTCGTCGACACGAGTGCGATGCCGTTCCCGTCGACGACCGTCGCGGTGATGTCCCAGTTGGACGTCAGCCGATCGAGCATGTCGTGCAGCCTGCCGACGTCGAGCACCCCGACGACCGCGCCGGCGAGCACTTCGCGCTGGAGGATCGACACGCCCAGGAGCACCATGTGTCCGTCGCCGGTCGGCTTGGCGATGGCGTTGGACGCGACGCCGTTCATGCCGGTGAGTACCTGCGTGAAGTAGGGCCACTGTGCGAGCGGTGCCCCCGACAGGATCGTACGCGCGGTGTTCATCGGCTCGCCGACGACGACCCGACCGATAGGATCGATGACCGCAAGCGCCTCGAAGTCGGGGCTCGACATTCGAAGCAGCGACATTTCGGCGCGAAGGAGCCCCATCTGCCGGGAGTCGTCGGGCTGGGCGAACGCAGCCAACGAGTGGAGCGTCTGGACCTTGTCGCCGAGCCACGCGTTGACCGCCTGGCGGGTCGACACCGCGGTGATCGACAACCGCGCCTCGATCTCTTCGCGCGCTCGCTGCATCTCATCGCGCGCGCTTACGACCAGGATCACGATCGCGGGGATCAGTACGAACGCAACGACGATCAGAACGATGACCTGCGCGAAATCGAACGCGGGGCGGGCATCGGTCGGCTCGAGCCGTGGCGCGTAGTACTGAACGATGCTGACGAGCACCGCCGCCAGGAGCGCGTTCAGGATGCCGTTGATCGCCCGGTTGAGCGTCAGCACGAAGGCGGCCTCGCCTGCGACTCCCAGCATCGAAGAGTGCGCGACGAAGGCCAGGGGTATCCCGACGAGCAGCCAGAACACGGTATCGAGCAGCATGAGGTTGTGCGAGTGTCGACGGTACAGCAGCCCGACGACCAGCACTTCGAGCGTCAGTACGATGAACAGGTATCCGTGCCCCCAGAGGAGCAGCGTGTAGGTCGATGCGACCGCGGCCGAAAGGAGCGCGGGCAACCAGCCGTAGTAGTGCAGTACGGTCAGCAACATGACCGAACCGAACAGGAACTCAACGCCGTAGAACAGCGGCAGCTGAGCGACGTTCCCCAGATACGCGAGCGCGGTCAGCGCGATCCATCCGATCGCGCCGCGGACCGACGCGTGGTGGCGACAGATCGCGTACCCGCCGCGAATCGACGCGAATGATCGCATCACGATCGCTCCATCGCGGCCGCGGCAAGCTCTCCGGCGACAACGGTCGTGACTCCGTCGTTCAACAGCTCCAGTCCGCCATGTTCGCTCACGCGGTCGACGACACCGGTGGTGCGCGTGCCGTCCGGCGCGGTCACCGTTACCGGTTCACCGACCCGCCACAGTAGTTCGTTCATCCGTGAATGCCACGGGTCGAGCGCGACGAAGCGCGTAAGGATCGGGCACAGGAGTCGGGATGGATCGAGCGTGTCGCGGGGTGCGTCGGGGGCCTCTATCGTGAGGGACGTCGCGTGCCCGTCCAGGTCGGCCGGAAACGACTGCTGCAGGCAGTTGAGCCCGACCCCGATCAGCAGCCAGTCCGCGCGCGCATCGGCCAGAATTCCGCACGCCTTGCGACCGTCGACAAGGACGTCGTTCGGCCACTTGATTCTCACGTCGACGCGAAAGCGGTCGAGAATCTCGTCTGCGATCGCGGTCGCCATCCGTAGCGACTGCGTCGCGGGCGCCGGTTCGCGGTGCAGCGCGACTGAAAACATCAGCGCGGTTCCCGGTGGACTCCACCATCGACGTCCGGGGCGTCGTCCCCGACCTGCGCTCTGGAACCCCGTGACGACGACGCTCCCGTGCGGCGCGCCGTCTTCGATGAGTCGAGCCAGGTCGTCCATGGTCGAGTCGGTCTCATCGATGAAGTAGATCGGTGCGTCAGCGATCGGAGACCTCTCGGCAAGCAGATGCATGGCCCAAATGTACTCATCCGCCGCGCGTGAGGCAGTACGCGCGCAACCGGTTGTCACAACGACAATGCTCGCCCATAGTGGCATGGTGCAGACCAACCCGCTGTCGACAGGACTCGACGGGACCGAACCGGCCCAACCGCTCGCGCTGTTCATCTTCGGGGTGACAGGCGATCTGACGAGGGCCAAGCTGATCCCGGCGCTCTACTCGCTGTTCGTCGACGGCAGGATCGGTGACGCACGGATTATCGGGTTCGCGCGTCGCGACTGGTCGCGCGACCATTTCCGCAGCCAGGCCGAGCAGATGATCCGCGGTCAGCGCGGTACCGCCGAACAGCGGCAACGATTTCTGTCCCAGCTCGACTATCTGCAGTCGACATTTGAAGACGACGACGGCTACCGAAGGATGCCCGACTTCGCAGACGGATACCGCAACCGGCTCTACTACCTGTCGACGCCGCCCGACGCGTACCCGGCGGTGATCGACCGGATCGGCCGACACGGGCTCGCCACGCCGCAGCCGGGCGGCTACACGCGGATCATCGTCGAAAAGCCGTTCGGTCGCGACCTGGAGTCGGCGATCGCGTTGAACGCGACGCTGATGGAGCACTTCGAAGAGAATCAGGTCTACCGGATCGACCACTACCTGGGCAAGGAGACCGTCCAGAACCTGATGATGCTCCGCTTCGGGAACGGCATTTTCGAGCCCGTCTGGAACAACCGCTACATCGATCACGTCCAGATCACGGTCGCAGAGAGCGCGGGGGTCGGAACGCGCGGCAACTACTACGAGAGTTCGGGCGCGCTGCGCGATATGATCCAGAATCACGCGTTCCAGCTGATGGCGGTGACCGCGATGGAACCGCCGAACGACACGGCGCCCGACAGCATCCGCGATGAGAAGCTCAAGATCATCAGATCGCTCGACCCGATAACGCACCGGGAGCCGGCGTCGCACATCGTCCGCGCGCAGTACGCGTCGGGCGTCGTCGACGGCGAACCGGTCGCAGGGTATCTGGACGAAGACGGCGTCGACCCGCACAGCACCACCGAGACGTACGTCGCGCTGAAGGTGTACCTGGATACCTGGCGCTGGGCGGGCGTACCGTTCCTGATCCGGACCGGGAAGCGACTGTCGCGCAAGATCACCGAAGTATCGATCCACTTCAAGCACCCGCCGCTTCGGCACTTCTCCGGATCGCGCCACGCGCCTGAACGCAACGTACTCGCGATCCGGATTCAGCCCGATGAGGGGGTGACACTCAAGATGAACGCGAAGATCCCGGGGCAGTCGGGTGGCGCACGGCCGGTCCTGATGGACTTCAGCTACGGGACCTCCTTCGGCAGCGGCGTTCCGGAGGCGTACGAGCGGCTCCTGTTCGACGCGATGAAGGGCGACAACACGCTCTACACCCGGCGCGACGAAATCGAGTCGAGCTGGTCGTTCATCGATCGCATCCTGGAGCACTGGCGCACGACCGACGACGCGCACGCGCTCACGCACGCGCTCACGCAGTATCTGGCCGGTACAACCGGTCCCGACCAGGCGCATACGCTGCTCGGCGGCGATCGCCGGCGTTGGAGGACGTTGTGAAAGTCGACGTACCGGCGGTCGAGGCGGAGCTCGCGCGGATCCAGCGCGAGCTGACGCACTCCGAGGTCCGCACGAGCCTGTTCAACCTGGTCGTGATGAGCCGCGACGCGCGACGCGCGATGGCCGACGATGCGCTGAACTACCTGCTCGGCAAGCGGGCGGCGCGGGTCATTCATATCGTCAGCAGCGACAGCAAGACCAGCTCGATCGAGGTATCCGCGCGCTGCTTCATCGATGCGGAGCACAAGGGCGTCTGTTTCCAGGAGATCGTCATCACCAACGGTGGCGACCGCGCGGGAGGCGCGCCGGGAAGCTGGACGCCGCTTCTGGTCCGCGACATCCCGACGTTCGTGCTGTGGCTCGACGCGATCACGAGCGACGATCGGCTGTTCGCGCACACGCTCGCGCAGTGCGACAAGCTGATCGTCGACAGCGACCATTCGGTCGCGATAGGCGACGACCCGGTTGAGCTCACGCGCACGCTTGCGCGCGTGGTTCACGATGGCATGCCGGTCGCAGACTTCAGCTGGAAGCGGCTGCGGCCGTACCGTCGGCTGACCGCCGCCGCGTTCGACGCCCCCGACCGACGCGGAGCGCTCTCCCAGATCAGCCGCGTCGTTATCGGCGGGCTGCGGAGCGTGGAGACGCGTCTGTTCGGCCTCTGGCTTGCCGAACGCCTTGGGTGGCGCGAGCCGGACTTCGCGACGGTCGGCCGCTTTGTCGACCCTCGGATGCGTCCGGTAACGATCGAATCGGCGCAACCCGATCCCGGGTGTGCGGTGTCGGTGGGGTTCGAAACGACCTCAGGCGACCGAATCGACGTGATCGCGAGCGAAAACGGGTGCTCGGACATCGAGTACCCGGATGGCGACCAAGCCTCCGGCATTGTATCGGTCCCGTCGGCGGGGGAGATCCTGCTCGAAGAGGTCGACGCGGTGTACGCCGACGAGCTCTACGCGGCCGCGCTCGCCGTCGTCCGGCGCGCCTGATGCGGTTGCTATTCGGCGCGTGCTTGTGTAAGTTTATGCATTAACGCAGACATATTGTTACGCGCGACGAACCGGAGGAGAGCATGAAGGATCGTTCTGAGCGGCTGAAGCGCGTCCGGGAGATTATCCGGGAAGAGCGGATCACGAGTCAGGAGATGCTTCTCGGGCACCTCAAGCGTGACGGCTTCACGGTGACGCAGGCGACGCTGTCGCGGGATCTGAAAGTGCTCAGAGTAGGCAAGATGAGTGAAGGCAGTAACGGGTATTACTACACGCTTCCCACCGAGGAAGAGCTTCGCGAAAGCGAGAAGAACTACATCCTCGATCTGCACCGCGGCGCGATCTCGATCGATTTTTCGGGGAATCTCGCGATCATCAGAACCGTCACCGGCCACGCCGACACGGTCGGCATCGCGCTCGATAACCTGGGGTTTCAGGAGATCCTCGGGACCGTTGCGGGCGACGATACCGTGCTTGTCGTGCTGCGCGAAGGAACGTCCACCGACGTGCTCCGGAAGAAGATCGCCGAGCGCGTCCCCGAGTTGGGGGAATAGATGACGGCCGTCATACTCGGCGCCACCGGGTACACCGGGATGGTGCTGATGCGAATCCTCGCAGATCACCCTGAAATCGACTCGATCGTTGCGGTGTCGCACTCGAGCGCCGGAACGCCGGTTACCGACGTCGACCCCGGACTCGGGTCGGCGATCGCAGCGAAGCTCGTGAAGACCGGCGGCCGTCTGGTCGCGATCGATGACGCCGCCCCGGATGCTGCCGATGTCGTCTTCTCCGCGTTGCCGCACGGCGCGTCGGCGGAAATAGCCGGCCCGCTCGCCGGGCGCGTCCCGGTCATCGACCTGTCGGCCGACTTCCGGCTGGCCGATCCGTCGCTCTACCAGACGGTCTACGGAGCGCCACATCCGCATCCCGATCTCCTGTCGCGGTCGATCTACGGGCTGACCGAGTGGTATCGCGGCGACGTCCGAACCGCCGATATCATCGCCAACCCGGGCTGCTACCCGACAGCAACCTTGCTGCCGCTGCTGCCCTTCGTCGACGTCGTCCGGTTTCCGGTCATCGTGAACGCGCTGAGCGGTATCTCCGGCGCCGGCAGGAAGGAAACCCGTGACCTGCTGTTCAACGAACGGTCTGAGAACATGAACGCGTACAACCCGGGCCGCGCGCACCGGCACGTCCCCGAGATCGAGCAGGCGCTCCGCATTCGGTCCGGCGCCACGCAGACGGCGAGCGTCGTGTTCACGCCGCATCTGGTTCCCGTCAAGCAGGGCATGGTCGTCACAACCGTCGCCGAGCTGTCACAGCCGCTGTCGCAGCAGGAGGCGACGGACCGGCTCGCCGCGGCGTACGCCGAGGAGCCGTTCGTGCGCCCGAGCCCGCGCGCTGTCCCGCAATCCCGCGACGTGCGTTCGACGAACCGGTGCGACATCGCGGTCAAGGTACTCGAGTCGGACTCGCGGCTGATGCTGTTTTCGGCGATCGACAACCTCTACAAGGGCGCGGCCGGACAGGCGGTCCAGAACATGAACGTGCGGCTCGGGATTCCGGAAACCACCGGGCTTCGCATCCACGGCGAGTTCTAGAGCAGCGGAGCACCGCGATGAACCAGAAGGAAGTAAATGAGGAGGGTTCGCTGGTCGTGAAACTCGGTGGCAACGCAGCGGCTTTCGACGACGCGATGCTCGCGTTCGCGAGCGAGTTGCGCGGCGTGCACGAGCGCGCGGTCGTGGTTCACGGCGGAGGCAAGGAAGTATCCGCGCTGTCCGAACGGCTCGGCATCACGCCGATCTTCGAGGATGGCGTGCGCATGACCGGCGACCAGGAAATGGCGGTCGTCGAGATGGTACTCGCCGGTACAGCGAACAAACGACTCGTGAGGACCTTTCTGGCCGCAGGGGTTCAAGCGATCGGTATAGCCGGCAGCGACGGCGGGATGGTCACCGGAACGCCGATCGCCGACAGGGACGGCCGTCCGTCACGAACCGCGCGGGTTGCCGCGATCGACCCGCGGCTGATCCGGACGCTCTGGCGCGACGGCTACGTCCCGGTCGTCTCTCCAACGTCAAGCACAGCCGAATGGACCGCGGTCAACATCAACGCCGATGATGTCGCGTTCGCGCTCGCTGGAGCGCTACGCGCCGACGCGCTGCTGTTCCTTTCCGACGTTCCGGGGATACTGGTAGACGGGGAGCCGCTGGGCACGATTACCGCCGAAGAAGCGGTGAGGTTGATCGCCGCCGGGGTGATCACCGGGGGAATGATCCCCAAGGTCCGCAACGCGGTGACCGCGATCGACAGCGGCGTGCGGAGCGTCGTGATCGGCAACTACCGCAGTGCCGGCGATCTGTCGCGACTGATGGACGGGTCAACCGGTACGACGATACGTGCACAGGGAGGAACTGCATGAGCGCAATCGTTGGGAACCTGCCGTTCGCACGCAACTACTCGTCGGAGATGCTGAAGCTCGAACGGGGTCGCGGCGTGACGCTGCGCGACGCAGACGGCAAGAGGTATCTGGATTTGGGCGCCGGAATCGCGGTGAACGCGCTCGGCTACGGACGGCGCGACCTGGCGCGGATAGCCGCGCGACAGATGCGTAAGCTCATCCACGTGTCGAACCTCTACGCGACGTCGGCCGGAATCGAGCTCGGCACGCTATTGATCGATCTCACGCGCGGGCGCGTCGGCGACTTCGCCGCGGTGCAGTTCGGGAACAGCGGCGCGGAAGCGAACGAGGCCGCGCTCAAGTACGCGCGGCTCTACGCGCACCGGACACGAGGCCCCGGGCATCACAAGATCCTGTCGATGTCCAACGGCTTTCACGGACGCACGATGGGCGCGCTGTCGGCAACGCCGAACCACAAGTACACCGAACCGTTCGAGCCATTGGTCCCGGGAATGGAGGTCTGCGACTTCAACGATCCGGAGCAGCTGCGCGCACGGCTCAGCAGCGAGTACGCGGCGGTGATCGTCGAAGTGATCCAGGGCGAAGGCGGCCTGCGCCCGATGTCGAGCGAGTTTGCGGCGGCGCTCAACGAGTCCTGCCGCGAACACGACGTAATGCTGATCGCCGACGAGGTGCAGACCGGGATCGGGCGTACGGGGAAGCTGTTCGGATGCGAGCTCGTCGGTCTTGAGCCCGACATCATCTCGTTCTCCAAGCCGCTCGGTGGGGGGCTCCCGCTGTCGGCAACGATGATCCCGGCGAAGATCAACGATCTGCTGCACCCGGGCGACCACGGCACGACGTTCGGCGGGGGGCCCGTGACAACCGCCGTGTCGACTCGGGTCGTCAAGACGATTGCCGACCCGGACTTTCTTGCACGGGTCACCGCGCGCGGGAACGAGCTCGCGCAGCGCATCGACGATATCGTCGCGCGCAAGCCCGAGGCGATTGAGCGACGCGGAGCAGGAATGCTTCAGGGAATCGTCGTCGCCGCAGAAGACCCGGCGGCGCGCATAGCCGAGATCCTGGACGCGTGCAGGGAGGCCGGCGTGCTGTTGCTTCGCTCCGCGAGCGACGTGGTACGCATCGCGCCGCCGCTCGTCATCGGCAGCCGGGATCTGAACCGGGGTCTCGACATACTTGAAAGTGCGTTCCGCGATTAGCGGAGCATGGAGGAACGAATATGGATCACGATGTGAAGAAGATTGTTCTTGCGTACTCGGGAGGGCTGGACACGTCCATCATCATTCCGTGGCTCAAGGAGCACTACGGCGGCGCCGAGGTTGTCGGCGTCTGCACGAACGTCGGTCAGGACGAGGACTTCAAGGACATGGAGCAGCGCGCGCTCGCATCGGGCGCGAGCAAGCTCTACATACGTGATGTCCGCGAGGAGTTCGTCACCGACTTCCTCTTCCCGATGCTACGCGCGGGAGCGATCTACGAGGGCAAGTATCTGCTCGGGACATCGATCGCCCGGCCGCTGCAGGCGAAGCACCAGGTGGAAGTCGCGCTCGCCGAGGGTGCCGATGCAGTGGCGCACGGCTGCACCGGAAAGGGCAACGATCAGGTCAGGTTCGAGCTGACGTACAAGGCGCTCGCCCCGCAGCTGAAGGTGATCGCGCCGTGGCGCCTGTGGGACATCCGCAGCCGTGAGCAGGCGATCGAGTACGCCAAGTCGAACAACATTCCGCTGCGCGACGTATCGAAGAAGAACATCTATTCGCGCGACTGGAACATCTGGCACATGAGTCACGAAGGCGGCGAGCTTGAGAACACGTGGGCAACGCCCAACCCGGAGATGTACCGCCTCACCAAGTCGCCCCAGGAGGCCCCCGACCGCGAAGTCGAGGTCGTCATCGACTTCGAAAAGGGGAACCCGGTGGCCGTCGACGGGACCAGGATGAAGCCGCTCGAGCTGCTGTCGGCGCTCAACCGTCTGGGTGCCGAAAACGGTGTCGGAAGGACCGATCTGGTCGAGACTCGACTGGTCGGGATGAAGAGCCGCGGCGTCTACGAGACCCCGGGCGGGACGATCCTGTTCAAGGCGCTGCGCGAGCTCGAGATGATCACGCTCGACTTCGACACGCTGAGCATGAAGAACCAGCTTGCGCTGCGCTACGCGGACATGGTGTACGCGGGCAAGTGGTTCACGCACTTCCGCCGGTCGATGGACGCGTACATGGAGCACGCGTCGCGCTACGTGACCGGATCGGTCCGGATGACGCTCTACAAGGGCAACGCGATCGTGACCGGGCGCAAGAGCCAGTACTCGCTCTACCTGGAGGACTTGGCAAGCTTCGGCGAAAGCACGTACGATCACGCCGACGCGACCGGATTCATCAATCTCTACGGCCTTGCGACCGGCGTCGCCGCGATCGTCCAGAACAAGGCCCCGGCCGAAGGCGGCCCGGCCGAAGAGATGCGCGCGATGGCGGGCTTCCACGAGAAGTAGGCGCCGGGCCGCACCGGCAAGGAGTGCATATGGGCGTAGCGTTTCGGAATCTGAACCACAGTAACGCGTGGGAGTCGCTGCGCTCGACAGAGCCGCCGCGACTCGCCGACGTGCTCGACCGGAAGCGGATCAACGGCTACCGGGCGGCGTACCGGCTACCCGACGGCGCGACGCTCGACTACCGCTACGCGGCAAAGCAGGTCACTGATTCGACCATCGATTCGCTCCAGGCGCTCGCCGACGACCAGCAGGTCATAGACAAGTACCGGATGATCCTTGACGGCGAGCCGATGAACACCGGCGAGGGCCGGATGGTGCTCCACCACCTGTGCCGCAGCGAGCGGTCGGGCGCGGTGATCCGCGACGGCCGCGACTACGGCGCGTGGTACGCCGGACAACGCGAGCGCTTCGCGAGCTTCGCCGAGAGCGTCCTGTCGGGTGCGCTCGTATCGACGAGCGGCCGACCGTTCGAGAGCGTAGTTCAGATCGGCATCGGCGGATCGGACCTTGGCCCGCGCGCGCTCTACGTCGCGCTCGCCGGTCACGAGTACGCGTTCGGCGGCGCGCTGCGGCGCGGGCCGATGCTCACGACGCGGTTCGTGTCGAACGTCGACCCCGACGACGCGAGCGCGGAGCTCGACGGGCTCGATCCGCGGTCTACGCTGTTCATCCTGGTATCGAAGAGCGGCACGACTCAGGAAACGCTGACGAACGAGGCGTTCGCGCTGCGCTGGTTGGCGAACGGCGGGATCGCGAAGCCGCGCAAGCACGTCGTGTGCGTGACGTCGGAGACGAGCCCGCTCGCGAAGTCGACCGACTACCTCGATTCGTTCTTCATCGACGACTACATCGGCGGGCGCTACTCGTCGTCGAGCGCGGTCGGCGGCGTCGTGCTGAGCCTTGCGTACGGCCCGGACGTCTTCGCAGAGCTCCTTGCCGGTGCGACCGCGGCCGATGCGGCGGCGATCGACGCGTCGGCGCGCACGAACCCGGCGCTGATCGACGCGCTCTTCGGTGTGTACGAGCGCAACGTGCTCGGCTATCCGGCGACCGCGGTCCTCCCGTACAGCCAGGCGCTCCTCCGGTTCCCCGCGCACCTGCAGCAGCTCGACATGGAGAGCAACGGCAAGCGCGTGAACCGGGCCGGTGAGCCGGTCGACTACGCGACCGGGCCGGTGATCTTCGGCGAACCGGGCACGAACGGCCAGCACAGCTTCTACCAGCTCCTCCATCAGGGAACCGACGTCGTGCCGCTGCAGTTCATCGGGTTCGCCGAACCGCAGCGCGGCGACGACGTCGAATTCGAAGGATCGACAAGCCAGCGGAAGCTCATCGCGAACCTGACCGCGCAGATCGTCGCGTTTGCGGTCGGAAAGGATGACCCCAACCCGAACAAGCGCTTCCCGGGCGGCCGCCCGAGCAGCCTCCTCTGGGCGAAGCGGCTGTCGCCGACGGTGCTCGGCGCGCTCCTTGCACACTTCGAGAACAAGGTGATGTTCCAGGGGCTTCTGTGGAACGTGAACTCGTTCGATCAGGAGGGCGTCCAGCTCGGGAAGCTCCTGACGAACCAGATTCTGAGCGGCGCCGATCTTCCGGACGCGCTTGCAGCGTTCGTAGACGCGCTCGATCGGTAGCCTATACCCGATCGCGGCGCGCCGTTACTCCCCGGCGCCGAGCATGACCGACGCGGCATCCGCTGCCGGCGTACCCGGCACGCGTTCGCGCGCGCGTAGCAGGAACGACCGCGCGAGCGCCTCGGCTCCGAGCCCGTCGTACGCGACACCGACCAGAAGCTCGGCCGACTGGCGGTCTTCGGGCTCGGCGGTCGCGGATTCGGCAAGCGGCCGCAGCCGGTCGATCGCGTCCTGGAAAGAGAAGCTCTCCACCAGCAGCTGACCGAGCGCGAGCAGGTGCTGTTCGTAGACGGTCGACCCCCGCAGCGGATCGACGCTCTGCAGCAGGTCGAGCGCCTGCCCTCCCCGACCGACCAGCGACGCGGCGTAGCCGTAGTAGAATGCGGCCATCGCGTAGTCGTAGTCCGAGATCGCGAAGTCGTACGCCTCCTCAAAGACGTAGTACGCGTCCAGAAACGCACCGTCTGCAAGGAGATCGAGCCCTTCGTCGATGAGCTCCGCGACGCTCTCGCCCCCGGCCCAGACGGGTCCTGTCTGCGTGACGGCTTCGCTCGCGCGCGCGCCACCGGCGGTGGTCGGCGCATCGCGGGTCTGCGTGCCGGCGACCCGGTTGATCCGGTTCAGGACTACGCTGCCGAGCCCCGCCGCCTGAGTCCGTCCGGCGCCCTGGATCAGATCGCCGACGCGGTACGTGCCGGCGCGTGAGAGCTTCACGGTGGTTCCCGTCGACGACAGCTCCGCGTACGAGCCGGGGCTGAGCCGAATCTGGTCGGACGGCTCGACCTGATCGCCTATGAAGAGCGTTGTCCAGCCACCGGAGACGCCGCGTTCGACGATACCGTCGACGTACGCGACGACGATCTCGGCAAACAGCGGAGACGCCAACAGCAACGCCGCGACCGCAACGATACTACGCTTCATATGTACCCCCGACGCCCGAACCAACCGGACCGATTGTGCTACCCCAGAATATACCACGGCCGGAAGGGGAAGCCCCGTTCACTTCCCCTTCAACACGCCGCCGAGCACCGCGCCGACCAGAAGCCCGCCACCACCGGAGAGCAGGATGTTACGCCGGATTTCGCCCAGCCCGCGTACATCGTCGACGACGCGTCCCAGATCGCCGAGCCCCCGCGGCATCTGCGTCCCGCTGATCAGGTCGCCGATCGGGATCAGTCCGCCGCCAAGCGTGCGGCGCGCGAAGACCAGATACCCCAGCACCAGCCCGACCGCCGCAAATACGATTCCGAGTACGATGATGTTTCTCATGATTCGCTCCGTTCCATGGATCGACGCTGCGCGTCTGCACCCAGCTTACCACAGCGTGGGTGCGTAGTATATTCGACCGATGAAGATTGCTGGAACACTCCTGCTGCACGGGTACGGTGTTCGGGGATCGATCTGGCGACCGATGCGCGAGGCGCTTGGAGACCGGTTCGGACGAACAGTCGCACCAGACATGGATGCGGCGTCGGTCGATGAGCTCGTCACGCTCGCGCTCGGTCGCGTGCGGCGACTCGCGTTGGAGGAGGACGGGCCAGTGTTCGTGATCGGGCACAGCCTGGGCGCGGTTCTTGCGGCGATCGCGGCGCAGGAGATCGGTCGACCCACGGTAGCCGGGGTGGTTCTGATCGCGCCGCCGTTCGGCGAGCGCTCGTCGGTGCCTGGTCCGGTGATGAAGTTCCTCCTGCTGCACCGGCTCATCCCGCCGGCGCTGCTTCGCCCACGGTTCTTCAGCAGCCGGACCCCGAAGGCGGTACAGCGCGCGGTCTTCGCGTCGGCGGTCCCGGAGGCTCCAGCGCTCCGCGAACTCGGCTTCCAGCGTTCGTGGTTCCACACGGCGCGCTTCGATGAACCGCTCGCGGTCCCAACGCTGGTAGTCGCGAGCGAAGCCGACCGCATCGTTCCCTTCGCGCAGAGTAGCGCGTTCGCGACTGCGATCGGCGCGACGCTGCGCGTCTTCCCCCGCGAAGAAGGCATCGGGCACGACGACTTCTTCGCGGCGCAGGAGGTCGCAGAGCGCGTTGCCGCGCGCATCGCCGACTTCACCGCGGCCGTGTAGCGGATGCAGAACCGGTACGGCGCGGCACTCGAACGCGCACGGGGCGACTCCGGGTTCATCGACCTCATCAACACGAACTACCACGAAGCGGGCCTGCGATATCCGGCGAACGAGCTCGCGCGGCTGTACGCCGACTTCTACACCGAGCCGGCGCGCGCGGCGTACAGCCCCGACCCGGCGGGTTCACCCGCGACCCGCGCGGCGATCGCCAGGTGGTACGCGCCGGGCCTTGCGATCGAGTCCGGAGCGGTCGTGGTGACCGCATCGGCGTCGGAGAGCTACGGGCATATCTTCGCCGCGCTCTGCCCGCGCGGATCGATGGTGCTCCTCCCCCGCCCCGGCTACCCGCTCTTTGAGGACGTTGCGCGGCGCCACGCGATCCGCGTCGCGTACTACGCGCTTTCCGGTCCGTCGTGGGAGCCCGACGTCGACGCGATCGAATCCGCGATCGACCCACGCACGCGCGCGGTCGTTCTCATCAGCCCGAACAACCCGACCGGACGGTGCATCCCGACCGCTACGGCCGCGCGGATCGCCACCGTCTGCGTCGATCACGATCTGCTGTTGATAGTCGATGAGGTGTTCAGCGCGTACCGCTACGGGTCAGGCGACGCGTCGGCAGCCGGCGGACAGATCGCGGCAGTTGCAGGCGGCGCGCGTGTGTGCACGATCAACGGCGTGAGCAAGCTCTTCGCGTCGCCCGAACTGAAGGTGAGCTGGATCGTCGTGACCGGCCCCGAACCCGCGAGGCAGGAAGCGATCGAGGCGCTCCACCTTCAGAACGACCTCTTCCTGAGCGCCGCGCCGGTCAACCAGTACGTAGCCGAACGGCTGCTCGATACCGGATCGGACCAGACCGCGCGGATCGTCGCCGAGGTCGCGCGGCGGCGCAGCGCGATGATCGACGCGCTCGGGCAGCTGCGGACCGCGCTACCCGACGCGGTGGCGTGGTGCGACCCCGACGGCGGGATCCACCTGCCGATCCGCATCACGATCGACGGCGCGGACGACGAAGCGCTCGCGATCGAGCTCCTTGAGCGCGACCGGCTCAATCTCCACCCGGGCTATCTCTACGGAATCGACGACCAGACGGTGCTGATCGCGTCGTTCCTCCCCGACCCCGCGACGATCCGCGAAGCGGTCAGCCGCCTTGGCGAGCGATTGCGCGCACGAGCGCGGTCGTGAAGCGCCACGTCCGCGACAGCGACGGGATATGGAGCGCCTCGGCCGGCGAGTGAGCGTCGCGGATCGTCGGGCCGAAGCTGATCATCTCCATCCCTGGATATTTCGCGCCGATCACGCCGCACTCGAGGCCCGCGTGGATCACCTCCACGACCGGATCGGCGTCGAACTCGGCGCGGTAGACATCGCGACACCGGGTCAGGATGGCGCTATCGATCGCCGGCTCCCACGCCGGGTAGCTCGACTGAACCTCGACCGACGCTCCGGCGAGCCGGGCTGCAGCCTCGATCCTTGAGGCGACCTCGGCGAGGCGCGACGCGTACGAACTGCGCTGGCTCGTTCCGACTTCGATCGCATCGGTGGTCCGGATCGTCGCCAGGTTCGTCGACGTTTCGACCAGGCCATCGACGTCGCGGCTCATCCGGACTACGCCGTCGGGAACGCTCATCACAAGCGCGGCGACGGTAGAGGCGCTCCTGGTCGTGAGAACCGCATCGGCGCCGCCAGTCGCTTCGTTCGCGACCGTTGCACCGTCGGTAACGCAAATCGCGGCTCGGTCGCCGCCGGCGGTAGTCGCGGCGAGTGCCGGATCGGTCGCGCCGTACTCGGCGGCGAAGACACGGGCAAACTCATCGACGATCGCGGCGAGCGCCGCGCGCCCGTCGGCGTCGACGTAGAGCGTTGCTCGCGCATCGCGCGGGATCGCGTTGTGCGCACTGCCGCCGTGGATCGCGGCAACCCGGATCCCGTCGCGGTCGGTGTGGCCGACGAGCACGTCCAGGATCCGCGCTACAAGCACGTTCGCGTTCGCCCGGCCGCGATGCACGTCGACACCCGAATGTCCGCCCGACAGACCCGAGACCGCGAGCGTGACCGGGTCGAACCCCGCCGGAACCGGTTCACGGTCGACCGGCAGGCGCAGCAGCGTGGTCCTCCCGCCAGCGCACCCGACGGTGAACACGCCCTCGTCCTCGCTGTCCAGGTTCAGGAGCAGCGAACCGGTGAGCCAGCCCGGAGCCAGGTTCTGCGCCCCGGTGAGCCCGGTCTCTTCGTCCACCGTGATCAGGATTTCCATCGGAGGGTGGTCGATTCCGGCATCGACGAGCGCGAGCGCGATCGCGATCGCGATTCCGTTGTCGGCACCGAGCGTCGTTCCATCGGCGCGCAACCACTCGCCGTCCTCGACCGGGACGATCGGATCGCGGTCGAAGTCGTGCGTCGACTCGGCCGACTTTTCGCATACCATGTCCATGTGCCCCTGGAGAATGAGCGTGGGCGCGTGCTCAGAACCCGCGGTCGCCTTCACGCGAAAGAGCACGTTGCCGGTCGCGTCACGCTCGGCGGGGATCGACCGCGCGGCGGCCCACGCGATCAGCCAGTCGCCGATCGCCCGCTCGTGCTTCGAGCGCCGGGGAATCGCGCTCAGCTGTGCAAAAAGGTCCAGGACTCTTCGGGTTTCGCTATCCATCGGTGCCTCCGCGAACCACCAAAGGATACCGATTGCGGTCGGCTGCGACCAATTCTGTTGCTCAATGCGGCCCGGACCGGTAGTATCGGGCTCAGAGGCACCATGAGAAAGCACAACTTCAACGCCGGCCCGTCGACGCTGCCGCTCCCCGTCCTGAAGGAGCTGCAGGAGACGATGGTCGACTACCACGGACTCGGTCTGTCACTGATCGAAACGAGTCACCGGAGCAAGGAATACGATGAGGTTCACACCGCGGCGGTCGGTGGGCTG
>SKVA01000381.1 GCA_007129695.1 Spirochaetaceae bacterium
CGTAGCCGGCAAGCCCGTCCCGGTTCAGGATCGAGTCGGCCTCCGCGTTGGTGTCGATCGACGCGCACGACAGCGTCAGATCGACCCACGGTGAGAAGCAGACGGCGCACGCGGGAAGCCGGTCACCCGCGTCGCGCAGCATCACGATCGTCGCGAGCGCGAGCCCGCCGCCGGCCGAGTCTCCGGCGATCACGATCCGCGCCGGATCGTGGCCGACCGACAGCAGCCACCGGTACGCCGCGACGGCATCGTCGAGCGCCGCGGGAAAGGGGTGCTCCGGGGCCAGCCGGTAGTCGATCGCCAGCACCTTCGTCCCGGTCGTCGTCGCAAACCGGCCCACGAACGCGCGGTGCGTAGCGATCGACCCCAGAGCGTACGCGCCGCCGTGGAGGTAGAGCACCACGCGGGTGGAAAGGCGCGCCGGGGTGGACCCGGTTGGACCCGGACCGCTGATCCAGGCCGCGGACAGCCGGTCGATCGTGATCGGTTCAACGCAGACACCCTTGGCGACCGGCATGAACCGGGCCTGTTGCTCCTGCCGTCTGCGCTGCTCAGCGATCGACCCGCGGGCCCAACGGTAGCGCGTCCGCCGCAGGAGCATCCTTGTGATAGTCGTCTGAAGATCGGCCATACGGCTCCTACAGAGCACACAATCGTGCGGATCGTCCAGCGGGCGCGGTCGGCCTGCGCGGGGGGAGCGGGAGCGTCCGCGCGCGCGCGGAGGCGGGAGCGAGGGGGAGCCGCGGGGTCACGATTGACGCAGCGGCGGGGCAGACGGTACCGGAACGGGCCGCTCCCCCTCCTGGCCTTCCGGGCTCGGGAGAAGGGCGGCGGTGATCGCGGGCTGGCGGATCGTTACGATGGTTCCGCGGCCGAGGCTGCTGGAGATGTCGACACCGAAGCCGTCGCCGTACTGGAGGACGACGCGCTCGTGGACGTTGCGGATGCCGTAACGCTCGGTGGTCGATCCGGGGGCAAGAAGGTCAGAGCATTGCTCGGCCGACATGCCGACGCCGTCGTCGGAGACCGAAAACTCCAGGCTGGTGTCGCGCACGCGGCCGGCGATCGTTACGTGAAGCGTGTCGCGGCACCACGCGTGGGCGAGCGCGTTTTCCAGGAAGGGCTGGACGATGAAGTGCAGCGTCGCGCATTCGAGCGCGTCGTCGGTGAAGTCGGTCGTGACGGTCAGCGAATCGCCGTAGATCAGGCGCGTCAGTTCGATGTACGACTCGGCCTGCGCGACCTCCACGCTGACGGGGACGGTGGATTCGGTGTCGCTCAACGTTCGCCGGTAGAATTGCGCGAGCTTCAGGATCATCTCGTACGCCTGGTCGCGACGGTTGAGCCAGACGAGTTTGCTGACCGACGACAGGACGTTGAACAGGAAGTGCGGGTTTATCCGCGCGTGCAGGAGACCGAGTTCGGCCTGCTGTTTCTCCAGGTGGACTTGTTCGTTGCGGTCGATCAGCGTCCTGATCTCGTCGGCCATTTCGTTGAACGCCGCCTCGACCGCCTGAAGCTCGTCGGTCTTACTCGCGTCGCTGCGTGCGTCGAGGTCCCCGTGGCGGAACGCGGCGATCGGCGTGACGATCGTGTTGATCCGCGCGCCGGTCCGCCCCGGCAACCCGCGGTACGGCAGCGGCCGGTCGAGCGACTCGCCCGCCGCGCGTTGCATCCGTCGTTTTCGTGCGTTCGTCAGCATCGTGGCTGTATTGTCGCGCGGCCCGCGCTATCGCGAAACGGTGAACGTTGAGGGAATTCGTGGACATATCCACGATCGGGAGGGCTTCCACACCGCATCGATGAGCTGTCTGGTACGCGTCTGCGTCTTGGTCGGCGTGGCCCGCCCGGCCGGCCGCGGATAGGAGCTTCGTCCTGCCACTACCGTTTCCCAAAGAGCCTGGCGAATGCTCCTCGTCGGGCGGCGGTCTTCTTCGCACCGTTACCTTTCCGGGCAGACTCGGCTCGCTCGCGCATCTCATCGGTTACCGTCCGAGTGAGCGTAACAACGCCATAGGCAACATCCCCGGCCCGGTTTACGACGGGCGTGAAGAGTACCGACTCGCCCTGACGCTCGCGCACTACCTGAGCTCGCGTGCGGTGCATCTCAAGAACCGCGGAGTTCGTCTGGGCATCGGGAATGAGTGAGTCAAGGTGAACACCGAGCATCTTCCTTCCACGCTCGGCAAGCGGGTTGCTCGTCTGGACGACGTGCCCGGACGCGTCGATCACGGCAATGAGCTCCTTGCTCTCGGATAGCAGGTACTCGTTGAGCGCGGTGAGCGCGCTGATCTTGAGGCTTCTCTTGGCACTGACCTCGCTGAGTTGTCGGTAGAGGACAACGATCTTCTGGCCCACATCGCCCATCCGGTTGAGACCCTCCTCAGGAGAGAAGCCCGTGAGCCGGTTCATCTCGACCAGCTTCTGAAGCTGAACGCTCAGCCGAACCGCCCGCAAGACGACTGCAGCACACGCCGCGGCCACGACCACCGCGCCCACGATCCCGAGCAGCAGTACGCGCTCTGCCAGGATCTTGGCTTCGCCGGGCCACTCGACCCCCGGGGCGTCCTGTACCGAACCGATGACAACGTACGCCGCCACCGCGACCCCCAGCGCGACGGTCACCGTAACGATACAGAGTGAAATCAGAGCGCGTCTTCGCACCAGAAGCGTCACGGCGACCTCCTAAAGCTGCTTGAACCGTTCGATATCGTCGTTGCGCCCGACGACCAGGATCGTGTCGTCGCGCTCGAACGAGTCGCCGGGACCGGGAAAGATGATCTGCTCCAGACGCTTCGGGTTGCCGTACTCATCCACGTCGACATGGTTACGCTTCACTGAAACGACGTTAACCTGGTAGCGGTTGCGCAGATCGAGTTCAGCGAGCGTCGCGCCGACGATCGCCTGGGGGACGTAGAGCTCGGAAACGCTGATCTCGCTGGAGATCGCGAACTGGTCGAGCACATCGGGCGAGATCAGACGGTTTGCAACACGTACGCCCTGGTCGATTTCGATGTTCACGACCTCATCCGCCCCTACCTGCCGCAGCACCTGCTGGTGAAGATCGCTGATGGCGCGTGACACGACGTACGGTACCGCGAGCTTCTTCAGCAGCGCTGTGGCAAGGATACTCGCTTCCACGCTGTCGCCCATCGCGACGATCGCGACGTCTACCTCTTCGAGCGGCGCTCCGGAGAGCCCGTCCGGGTCGGTCGCGTCGACAAGAACGGCCTGGGTGACGATCTGCTTCACCCGATCAACAAGCGAGGGGTCGTTATCGACCGCGATCACCGTGGCGCCTTTCTCCGCGAGGGTCTCACAGAGTTGTCGCCCGAATGTCCCGAGTCCGATCACAGCAAACGTCTTGTCCATATGCGCTCCTAACCTACCGAGATATCGGCCGTCGCGTAGCGAACCGTCGTTCGCCCCGGTCGAGCGGAGATTGCGCTGAAAAGTGTCAGCGGCCCGACTCTTCCGACGAACATCAGGATGATGATCACGATCCTTCCCGCCGGCGACAACCCCGCGGTGATTCCGGTTGACAACCCAACGGTTGCGAAGGCGGACACCGCTTCGAAGAGAATCGCGGTCAGTCCGAAGCCTTCGGTGAGTCCCAGAATCGCGGTGGCACTTCCAACCGCGACCACCCCAAACACCAGTACGGTGAAGGCGGTGGCGACCTGGCTATCGCTGATCGCGTGCCGGAACAGGATCGGCTGACGTCTCCCCATTCGCTGGCTGTGGAGGTAGCCCACGATCACGGCCACCGTGTTCACCTTGATCCCCCCGGCGGTACTTCCGGAAGCGCCACCGACGAACATCAGCGCCATCATGAGGAGATAGGTGGTCGTAGCCAGTCCTCCAAGATCGATGGTGTTGAAGCCGGCGGTTCGCAGACTCACCGCCTGAAAGAAGGCCGCCAGATACTGCGTCGCCGTGGGGATCTCCGTCATCGAACGTCCGTGCTCGATCGCGTAGATCAGGAGCGTTCCCGCGAACAGTAGAATCCCCGATACGATGAGCACAGACCGAGTGTTGACCGACAGCCTGCGCGCCGCGCCGGAGGGGGTACGGCTGCGATGGATCCTGCGTCGAAGCCCGGACAGAACGGCTCGAAGCGTTGTCACGCTGTCGGTGATCACGGCGAAGCTCAGACCGCCTGCGATGATCAGGAGCGCGAAGACGACGGTCACCGCCGGGTTCGCGACGAAGCCCTCCAGGCTGTTGGAGAAGAGCGCAAAGCCGGCGTTGCAGAACGCGGAGACGGAATGGAAGAGCGCGAAGAAGACCGCCCGACCCGGCCCGCCCGCGGAGGGTGCCAGAAGAGGTAAGAGGACGAGCGCTCCGGCAAGCTCGATCGCAAAGGTGATCAGGATAATCCGACGCACCGCGCTTCCCAGCGCGGTCATGTTCCGCTCGCTCAGCATGTAGGAGATCAGCAGCTTGTTCTCGACTGAGACACGCTGGCGAAAGACGAATATCGTGAAGAACGAAAGGAGCATGATGCCCAGACCGCCGATCTGAATGAGGAGCAGAACCACCACCTGGCCGCCGATAGTGAAGACAACGGCCGTATCCACGACGATGAGACCAGTGACGCACACCGCGCTGGTTGCCGTGAAGAGAGCCGCTAGAAAGGGTAGTCCGCGGCCGTCTACCGTGGTGAACGGCATCATCAGAACCAGGGTTCCCACGACGATGACAAGCACGAAGCTCAGCACGATCGTCTGGGCCGGGCGGGAGATGACACTGGTAAGGAAGGTTGAGAGTTTGCGTAGCCTGGTGAAGACCTTCAGAAGAAGGAAGAGATTACGGATGATGAGTACAGTCAGGTAGCCCGACGATCCTGCAGCTTCTGCCCCGGATGCCCCGGCTATACCGCCAGTGATCTTCGTGTAGGAGAAGAGCAGCACGAACACGAGCACGAACAGAAGCGAGGGCAAGTTTGCGCCGACGTAGTTGCGTTTGACCGGCGCGCGTGCGAAGGCCGCCCCCACCTCGATCAGGGTGAGGACGAGTACAACGTAGTCGATGACGTTTGTGGCGGCAAGGACCCAGGGGAGATCCACATTGGCCTGCTCGACGAACAGCGACACCACTCCGAGCGCCAGAGCCGCGATGGATATCCAGCCGAGATCCCGCACCGGGGCAGTGTACTCGGTGGAGGTCGGTGCGGCAATCGAGCGCGCGACGCGCTCAACATCGCGGCGGCTCCACAGCGACCTGGCTCGGAGACGGTTGCCCGCGTAGACGCTGCATGGTACGGTCGTGGCATGAAACGACTCGTCCTTTTCATAACAGCGATGCCGGTCGCGTGTTTGGTCGGGCTTTGGGTCGCAGCGATCGTCGGCGGCGTTGGGTCGGCGCTCAAGTTCAGTCGCGGTGCGCCGCTGCTTCACGTCGTGTTCGTTCTTGCCGCGTCGATCGCGATCGCCGCGTTCCTGCTCGGCATCGCGACGCGAGACTACTCGTGGGTCGACCGGTCCTGGAGTACCGCTCCGCCGGTCTTCGCGTGGGTGTACGCGGTGCGTTCAGGTCTTGATCCGGCGGTCACCGTAGTCGCGGTCCTCATTACTGTGTGGGGCCTTCGCCTGACGTTCAACTTTGCGCGTCGTGGTGGATACACGTCGATTGAGGACTACAGGTGGTCAATACTCAGGGAGCGCATCGCGAACCCCGTGTTGTGGCATCTCTTTCATCTTCTGTTCATCTGCGCGTTCCAGGTTTTTCTGTTTGTTGCGTTCACGCTTCCGGTCCACGCGCTGGCGATCGATCCGACCGACGGAATCACGACGCAGTTCGCCCTGTTCGCGGTGCTGTTCCTGCTTGCGATGATCTGGGAGACGATCGCCGACGAACAGCAGTGGCGGTTCCAGAACGCGAAGAGCGCTGCGCACGGCGGACCGTCCGCCGTGGTACCCGTCACCGGGATCAACAGGGTCGACATCAAGCGCGGGTTCCGGACGACCGGCCTCTTCCGGTACTCACGCCACCCGAACTACTTCGGCGAGTTGATGGTGTGGTGGTGCGTCTACTTCATGATGGTCGGCTCACTCGGAACCGTCGCGCATCCGAGCGGCGTCGGCGCGGTACTGTTGACACTGCTGTTCATCGGGTCGACCAGATTCACAGAGTCGATCACGCTGTCGCGATACCCGGAGTACAGGACCTACCAGATCACTACGTCCGCGATAGTTCCATGGCCGCCGCGCGCGGTAGACGAAGAAGCGGAGATGGCCGGCTCCGGCGCTGCCACAACCTGACTGCCGTGGAATAGGAAGGAGCACGCAGCATCGCCGCCTCTTCGACGAGCGCGACTCGCGATCCGCGGTACTGGTCGGAGAAGACAAAGAGGATGTTGGGACGCACCATAGGTCTGAGTGCAGCATCGGAAGAGGCGGTTTGCGAAACGCTCGTTCCGATCTTGACCCGCGGGCGATCCTCCAGAAGGGAGACAAGGAGAGCGGCATTCTCCCGGTGGCAGAGAGCGTACGAATCGTGTGGACGTTCGGCACGGTGCGCGAGCGGATCGGCCCGGTGTACTCGTGCGAGACGCAGTAGACCGGGCGACCGGCGTCGCGCGGGCTTCCGCGCGCCCTCACTCCCCGAAGAGATCCTTGCCCGCGTGGACGGGGTCCGCGGTGAGGCGGATGCCGAGTTTGCGCAGGCCCGCCTCATCGCCGGGGGAGGGCATGTGGCTCAGGTGGGCGTCGCAGCCGGAGAGCTTCTTGAGCTCGGTGAGCGCGACTTCGGCGGCGGGGTTTGACGCGCCGCTGATCGATAGCGCGACCAGAGTCTCCTCCAGATCCAGGCTCACCTCGCGTCCGCCCAGGATCGTCTTCTTGAGCCGCCCGACCGAGTCGACGATCGTCTGAGGCAGGAGCGGAATCGTGTCGGGGATCGACGCGAGCCGCTTCGCTGCGTTGAGGATCAGCGCCGACGACGCGTGGAAGAGCGGGGAGTTCTTGCCGGTCACGATCGATCCGTCGGGGAGCTCGAGCGCCGCACCGCAGTAGACGCCGGCGTGACCCTTCCCGGTCGACTCGGCATCGGATGCGGCGCGCCGGGCAGGCGCGACGACCGCGCGGTGATCTTCGGTCAGGCCCAGGTCCTCCATCAGGAGCCGGACGCGTTCGACGGTGGCGCCTTCGGCCGTACCCATCGCGTACTCGCACGCGTACCAGAAGTAGCGCCGGATGATCTCCTGGTTCGCCGCTGCGCGCACGGCCGCGTCGTCCACGATGCCGAAGCCGGCGCGGTTCACGCCCATGTCGGTCGGTGAGCGGTAGAACGACTCGTCGCCGGTGATCCGCTCGATGATCCGTCTGAGCACCGGGAACGCGTCGACGTCGCGGTTGTAGTTCACCGCACGCTGGTTGTACGCGTCCAGGTGGAAGTGATCGATCAGGTTGTAGTCGCCGATGTCGGCGGTCGCCGCCTC
>SKVA01000459.1 GCA_007129695.1 Spirochaetaceae bacterium
CGCTCGACGCCGAGATCGAACGTTTCAGGACTGCGGTAGGCGCCACAGAGATCGAGCTTTCGGACCTTCTCACGCGGCCCGATGGTGAACCCGATGAGCCGCACCGCGCGATCATCGACGCGCACATCATGATGGTCAATGATCCGGAGTTTCACGAGCAGGTGGAGGACGGGCTGCGCGAGTCGCACGTGAACGTCGAATGGGTGCTCTACCAGAACGTGCAACGACTTCTCGAACGGCTGAACACCGCGCCCGACGCGTCGCTGCGCGAGCGCAGCTCCGACCTCTCGGACGTCGCCGGACGCGTGCTCAGCAATCTGCTGAACTCGAAGCGTCGATCGCTCGCCGAGCTCGACCATGAGGTGATCCTTGTAGCGCACGACCTTCTACCGTCGGACACGGTCAGCATGAACAAGCGGATGGTCCGCGGGATCGCGATGGACTCGGGCGGCAGGACGTCGCACACCGCGATCGTGGCGCGCAGCTTCGAGATCCCGAGCGTACTCGGGCTGTCGAGTGTGTCGCGGTATGCCGAGCCCGACGAAACCATCATCGTCGACGGCAGCCACGGCATCGCGATCCTCGATCCCGACGAACAGACGCTCGATCACTACCGACGCGCGGCGCGCGAGTTCGAGCGGCACGCCGTTTCGCTGATGAAGCTCCACGACCTACCGGCCGAAACAAAGGACGGGAAGCTGATCCAGCTGAAGGCCAATATCGAGGTTCCGGAGGAGGTCGAAGCGGTGCTCGCGCACGGAGCCGACGGAGTGGGACTCTACCGAAGCGAGTTCCTGTTCATGGCGTCCAACGTGCACCCGGACGAAGAGCGGCAGTACAACGCATATCGTAGCGTACTCGAGGCGCTCCCCGACAAGCCAGTGACGATCCGGACGCTCGACCTTGGCGGCGACAAGATGGCACCGCAGGTCCCGGATCTGGGTGAGAGTAACCCCATTCTGGGCTGGAGAGCGATACGCTACTGCCTGTCCAACCGCGACGTGTTCCGAACGCAGCTGCGCGCGCTGCTGCGAAGCAGCGTGCACGGACGGTTACGGATCATGTTCCCGATGATATCGGGACTCGAAGAGCTGGTGGCCGCGCTGGAGTTCGTCGAAGAGGTTGCCGATGAGCTTCGAAGCGAAGGAATCGCGATCGCGCCGGAGATTCCGATCGGGATCATGATCGAGGTGCCGTCGGCGGCGATGGTCAGCGATATCCTCGCGCGCCGAAGCCACTTCTTCTCGGTCGGCACGAACGACCTTATTCAGTACACTATAGCAGTTGACCGTGGCAACGAACGCATCGCGTATCTCTACCAGCCGTTTCACCCCGGGGTTCTGCGGCTGCTGAAGATCGTCGTTGACAACGCGCACGCGCACGGTATTCCTGCGGCGATGTGCGGCGAAATGGCCGCTGATCCGCTTGCGACGGTGCTGCTGATCGGACTCGGATTCGACGAGCTCAGTATGGGTTCGGCCGGGATTCCGGAGGTCAAGCGGATCGTCAGGAGCGTGTCAGTGCGGGAAGCGGAGCAGGTCGTCGGCGAGGCGATGCAGCTGCGCTCGTTCAAGGATGTGGAGGAATACCTCGTCCACGTGATGGGAGAACGCTTTGGAGTCACGGACACATGAATCACACGACCCACAGGCCGGCCGCGCCGAGCCCCCCGACCCAGGATCTTCCGTCTGGCTCCCGCGGGTAGCGATCGTCGGACGGCCGAACACCGGCAAGTCGACGCTGTTCAACCGCTTCGTTGGACGACGACGCGCGATCACCGATCCGACCCCCGGCGTCACGCGTGACCCGATTGAGGTGCGAACCGAGCTTTCGGGTCGCCCGATCGTCATCATCGATACAGGTGGGTACACGACCGACCGAGACGAGCTCGCGCGTCTGATCAGCGGCCGCGCGCTGTCGGCGATCGAATCGGCCGATGTCATCCTGTTTCTGGTCGATGCAACCGGAGCGACGGCGCTCGATCGCGAGTTTCTGGAAGTGCTGAATGCCGCGCGGGACCGGATCATACTGGTGGTCAACAAGGTAGACAGCGCCGATCGCGAGTCGCTCGTGTGGGACTTCTACGAGTTCGGGATCGAGTCGGTGATCCCGGTGTCGAGCGCTCACGGGCTCGGTATGGGCGCTCTGGAAGCCGCGATCGGTGAGAAACTCGCCGATACAGGCCCACGCACGCCGTGTGCGGCCACCGTCGTCGCGTCGACAGAGCAACCGGATCGCGAATCCAGCGAACGGTTGACGCCCGAAGTAACCCGGCTCGCGGTCCTCGGAAGGCCAAACACCGGCAAATCGACGCTCGTGAACCGGCTTACCGACAGCGACCGATCGATGGTTTCCGATGTCCCGGGAACCACCCGCGACGTGATCGAAGGCGGGTTCACGCGCGGGCGCAAACGGTACGCGATCCTCGACACCGCCGGCATCCGCCGCAAGAGCCGCGTATCGCAGAACATCGAGTACTATTCGGTGACGCGCGCGATCGACTCGATCGACGACGCCGAGGTGATCGTTCTGGTCGTCGACGTCGTGCGTGGGCTCAGCGACCAGGACAAGAAGATCGCGGGGCTCGTCGTCGACCGTGGTCGTGGACTGGTGCTCGCTCTCAACAAGTGGGACCTCCTGCCCGATGTGCCCAACCAGTTCACCGCAGTAAGCGATCGCATCCGGTTCCAGTTCCCCGTTCTGTCGTTCGCGCCGATGGTCGCGCTGTCGGCGCAGACCGGGTTCGGCGTTGATGCGTTGATCCGCGAAGTTGACCAGGTCCGTTCGCAGCTCGATCGACGAGTCGACACGGGGCTCCTCAACCGACACCTCAAGGCGTGGCTCGAACGGACCCCGCCGCCGGTCGTCGGTCGGCGGGGTCGTCCGAAGATGCGCTACATCACGCAGGCGACCCGTTTCCCGATGACATTCGTCGCGTTCGTCAACCGCAAGAAAGACTTCACCGACAGCTATGTCGGCTATCTGAAGAACCAGATCCGCGCCGACTTCGGCCTCACCAAGATTCCCTTCCGGCTGGAGTTGCGGGAGCGCGAGTGAAGCGGTACACGATCGGCCAGGTGTGTTCGATCCTCGGCGTCAAACCGCACGTCGTTCGTTACTGGGAGCAGGAGATCGGAATGCTGAGCCCGACGAAGAACCTTTCCGGCCGCAGGACGTACTCGATCTCCGATCTGCAGCTCCTGTTCCGCATCAAGCACCTGGTACAGGAGCGGCGCTACACCGTCGGAGGCGCCGCGCAGCAGATCCTTGACGAGCGGTCGGGTTTGCGCGCCGATGCGCGCGCGCGGATAAACAGCGTTCGCGGCGAACTGATCGGACTGCTCGACCGCCTGCGAACTCACACGAGCGAATCGACCGCGTCGGCCGATAGTGAGAGTATCGATGGTGAAGATACCGCGCCCGAATAGCCGGGCCGCCGCGATGCGATCGCACCGAGTTGCGTACGCATCGGTGATTGCCTTGCTCGCGCTCACGGCGGGTGACGTCGGCGCGCAGACATTGTCCCGTTTGCCCGGTTTCCCCCCCGACTCATCGGACATCCGCGTAGGCTTCGCCGACTCCGCGTTTGCGCCGCTGTCGACGTTTGAGCGCTTTGACCAACGCGTCGAACGGTCAAGACGCGCTGGGTTGCCGGTTCGTGTCGCAACCGAGTTCACGCCCACGCACGCGTACATGGTGTTCGTACCGCAGCGCGACGGCGGCTTCGCGATCGACACCGCAGGGACGTACGTCCTGCGCCGACGACGCTCTGACGGGTTGACCGACCAGATCAAGATCTTCCTGCGCGACGGCCCCGACTTCTTCATCCGCGTCTTTCCGGTATCGCACGACCGCAGCGAGATGGACGTGTTTCTGGCCGGGGTTCGCACGCATCATCGGCTCCCGCTTCCGGTCGGGATCACGCGCGCTCTGGAAGAGCCGCTCGACCGGCTCCTGGCGCTTACCGATCGACGCGTCCTGTGGACGCTCTTCTACCCGCCGATCGACCACGACGGGTACCGCGTGGTCCGTGAGATGGCCGTGCTCGCCCGGTCGCTGCTTCACACGCTGCCGGACGCCGACGACGGAGCGATGGACGAAAACGGGAACCTGGTTCTGATCGAGTCGCTACGTCCGCAGGATCAGCAGGGTGGCTTCAACTGCTCGGGCTTCGCGAAGTGGATCATCGACGGTCTGATGATGGGGCAGTTCGGTCGATGGCTCGCAATCGAACCGCTTCGACGCAAGCACCTCGACCTCCGGGGACATCAGTGGAGCCACGCCGTCGAGGACGACCGCGATCCTTATTTCGGTCTCGACTGGACCCGTAACCTCGCGACCGCATTGTTGTCTGCTTCTGGAGGGGTGAACGAAGTGCATCCAGAATCGGCCGACGTGCGCTCGGTCGCGTTTTCAGAGTATCGCGAGGACGTCGGCTACCCGGTAGCCGAGCTCGCCAGAGTGCTCTATTTGCTCGCGGTCACCGAACCGGGACACCTCTATCTGGGATCGTTCAGCCGGGAGGCTGGCGGCGACCGCGCGCTGAACCAGCACGTACACATCGCGGTGCTGTTCCCGTTCTTCGACTCCGACGGAACATTCCGGATCGTCGTGCTCGAGCGAAACGTCGAGTCGTCGATCGAGTCTCTGTCACGCCGGTTCGGGCGCAATCACGTACACCTCGTGCGAGTACGCGCCGACGACTCGTTCGCGCCGCCTGTTATCCGCGATTGATGTTACCAACCCTGAGAGATAGCTTATGAACATGAGAAAGATCCTGCCGGTCGTGATGCTCAGTATCGCCGTAGCGCTCGCCGCTCAGCAAACCGACGTCGACCTGTTCAGAGAGGCCGAGAGCCGATTTCTGGCCGGCGACTTCGAGTTTGCGCTCGATCGGTACCGAGCGCTCGTCGCCGAACACCCGGTAAGCCAGTTCGTTCCAGACGCTCAGTTCCGGATCGGTGTCGCGCTCTACCGGACGGGACGCCCTCGCGACGCGCTGCTTCAACTCGACCGGGTAGGCCGCAGGTTCCGCTCGACCCGGTATCTGTCGCTGGTGCCGCTGTGGCAGGGCGTGATCCACTACAACATCGGCGAGTACGCGACCGCGATCGAACGACTCCAACTGTTCCTCAGCGACGAACCGACCGATCGTGAGGCGCGCACCGAAGGACTGCTCTACCTTGCGCTGAGCCACATCGCGCTTGACGATCCCGACAACGCCGTTGGCGCGCTCGAACAGCTCGTGTGGCTGCAGGAGCGGCCGTGGAGCAGGCCGTATCCGTTTACACTGCTTCTGAGCCTCTACGCGCGCGATGAGCGGGGCGCGGATATCATCGCGATAACCGACGGGCTCGATGTGTCGACACTCGATGCCGAGTGGCGACCACGCGTGCGGCTCTTCCAGGCCGAGGGGTACCTCGCGCTCGACCGCATCGACGATGCGGTAGGTCTCTACCGTGACGTCGAACGCGCGAGCGCGGAAGTCGCGACGCTCGCGTTCCAGCGCATGTTCGTACTCGCCGAACAGCGGCTCGTCCCCGACGCTCCCGACGCTGTGCTCGGTCGCGCCGAGCGAGCGCTCGCCGGGCGCGTTGACGTGCTGCGCGAGTTCTGGTTGCGGATCGGTGTGCGTAGCTACGACGAAGCGCGATACGAGCGTGCCGAAATCTACCTTCGCAGGGTGTGGGACCTTCGATCATCGGAAGCGATACCGCCGGCGGTCCCGCTCTACCTGGCCAGGATCCTGGAGGCGCGAGGAGAGATAGATGCTGCCCGATCGATCGTCGACGAATATCTCCGGCTCTACGGCGACAGCGAACCAGAAACGGCCGAGCTGCTGCTGGTCCTTGGGAACCTTGACCTGCAGGCAGGCCGAGTTGACACGGCAATAACGAGTCTGCGCGCGGCTCACGCCCGGGCTGTCCGGCTGCCCGACGACGATCGCGCGCTCTCGACGCAGGCGGCATACCAGCTCGCCTTCGCGCTTCGCCGACAGGGTGCCACCGGTGAAGCGCTCGACATCGTCGAACGCGTGTTCGCCGCTGGACGCGCGGCGGCGCTGCAGGCGGACTTGACCAGACTGCGTTCGCGTCTGCTGCGCGAATCGGGTCGCGATACCGACGCGTTGATCGCGATGACCGACTACGTCAGGCTGCGCCCCGCCGACGCGGCGGGCGCGGTCGAATACGTCAATCTCCTCTACACGCTCGGCCGGTACGACCGCGTGATCGACGAAGTCCCGGGGGTGCTCTCAGAGCTCGGGCGTCAGGGCTCGCTCACCGACGCATCGCGCGGTCGACTCTCGTACGTCTACGGTCTGTCGCTGTTGAACCGTGCGCGCTACGCAGAGGCCGAGCGCGAGCTCGCCCGCATCACGACCGACATGTCGTGGGACGATGCCGCGCTTGCAGAGGTGGTCCCGGCGGCGGTCTACTACTCTGCGTGGGCGGCCTACAGGTCGGGCGAGTACGTCCGATCCGCGGCCAGGTTCCGCGAAGTGTTCGAGCGGTTCCCAGCGCACGAACTGTCGCCACGCGCGGCGTACCTTGCCGGGTGGAGTCATTTCAGACTCGGTGAGTTCACCGCGGCTCAGGTTGCGCTCGGCCGGGTTCGTCCGCTCGGCGCGACCGATGACCTTGAGGTCGAAGCTCGTTTTCTCAGCGGACGGTCGCTCGCGGCGATGAACCAGCTCGAACAGGCCGCGTCGGTGTTCCGCTCGGTCTACCAGGGCTCTCCGGACTCCGAGTTCGCCGACGATGCGTGGTTCGAATACGCTGAGGTACGCTCCCGGATCGGAGACATCGACCGGGCGGCTGACGCGTTTATGGCGCTCGTCGCCCGCTACCCCGACAGCCCGCTCGCTGAGCCGGCGCTCTTGCGGCGCGGTGAAATCCTGTTCGGCGCCGATCGCTTCGGCGGAGCTCGGGACGCGTTCTTCGAGTACAGGACTCGTTTTCCACGCGGTACGCAGATGGACGCAGCGCTCTACTGGGGCGCGCGGGCGAGCCGGGCGCTCGGCGAAGACGCTGGTGCGCTGCTTCTGTTCGAACGCCTGATCGCTGAGCACCGGCAGAGCGTCTACCGCGCAGACGCTCTGCGCGGCGCAGCCGCGATTCACGAAGCGCGGGCGGAGTACCGGCAGGCGCTCAACCTCCTCACGGAGTTCCAGTCGGCGTACCCCGACCAGGCACGAACGGCAGGAACCCAGGTGCGGATCGACGAGCTGGTTCTGCTGATTCGCGGACTCGACCAGCGCGAGGCACGCCTGCTGGTAACAATCGAAAGCTCACGGGGTGCGGCAACCGAAGCCGGCCGTGACGCTATTCTGGAGCTCGCGCGTCTGGTGATCCACCAGGACGTAGCTACGCAGACGACCGCGATCACAC
>SKVA01000154.1 GCA_007129695.1 Spirochaetaceae bacterium
CGATCAATACCCAAACCATCCACAACGGAACCGAAAACCGCGTCAGTTCGTACCCAGACGCCCGCGCCATGACCGGGTTTCCCTCAGGAAGTGCCATTCGTCCCCTGAACGCGAAGACGATCCCGAACCACCAGTTCCCGATGAGCGTAACAAAAAAGCCAAGAAACGCGCCGTTGACGATGATCTCGACAACCAGTTCGGCAAGCGCCTTCAGCTCCGCCTCCCGTACCGATTCACCGAGCAGAGCTCCAAGGAGCTCGATCTGCGCCGCGACCAACGCCGAACCGGCCTCGCTCGACGCCGACAGGGCTACAAAGCCCGGTACGTACACCAACGCGCCCGCCAGAACAGCAGCTACCATCCGCTCCACGACATCCGCAACGCGAAATCCGCCGGCGGTCGGCACGAAAGGCCGTTCGGTGTTCAGCACGAACAATCCCACCACGAACCCGAGCGCGAACAGCGGATCGAGCAGCAGTAACGCTCCGGCGAACCCGGAATCGATGACCGCTGCAATCCGGGCGCTGTCGACAAGTTTCATGACCGCCAGAGCGGCCAGAAAAACCGCCGACGCGGTAAGGCCCGCCGACTCGCCACGCCGAATCCAGACAAGCTGGATCGGAACCAGAAACGCAAGCGCGAGCAATCCGAACCGAAAGAGCGCGAGCGCGACAAGGCCGAGACCGACGACCTCGAGCCAGTACGCCTGTCGGCGGGTCAGCGTCATGATCAGCCCATCGGCAACAACGCGAGAGAGCGTGCGCGCTTGATCTCTCTGATCAGCCTCCGCTGGTTCTTTGCCGATGTGCCGGTGATTCGCCGCGGGAGTATCTTTCCCTTTTCCGTTACGAAACGACGGAGCACATCGGGTCGCTTGTAGTCGATCGGCAGGTTCTGCGCCTTGATCTTGTCGATCTTCTTGCGAAAGTAGACTTTGCCGCCACGGCCACGGTCGAATCCTCCGTCCCGGCCGCCGCGATCACCACGATCTCCGCGGTCCTCGCGTCCACCGCGATCGTCCCTGCCCCGTCGGTCATCGCCGCGATCACCCGACCGACCGCCGAATCCGCGTTCCTGTCCTTCGTCTGACATCACTTCTCCTTAGAACGGTACGTCGTCCTCAAAATCTCCGCCGGACCCGTAGTCGGGTTCCTGGCCGGAGCCGGTATTCGTCTGTTGTGGCCGAGCAGAACCGGATGATCCTCCGGACCCGCCCGTGCTCGTGGATGCACCCGAACCGCCGCCAAGCAGATTGAGATCGGTCACCCAGATCTCGACCCTGCTGCGACGCTGTCCGTCCTGCTCCCAACGGTCCTGACGCAACTCACCATGGATCCCGATCTGCTTACCCTTGACCAGGTACTTGTGCAGAGCCTCTGCACGCCGGCCCATCAGGACCGCGTCGAAGAAACTCGTTTCTTCGGTCCAATTATCTCCCTGTTTTCGGGAATATGAGTTTGCGATCGAGAACTTGCAGATGGCCGTGCCGCTTCCAGCGTACGTCAGTTCGGCGTCTCTGGTCAGACGCCCGATGATCACAACGCTGTTAATGTCCGTTGCCATCTAGCTCTCCTGGCGCACCATCATGAAGCGAAGGAGTTCCTCGAAGAGCCGGACGGCGTCCTCGATTTTGCGGGCGTTGTCGGGATCCATCTCTACGACGAAGTAGAAGTAGTGAGCCTGGTGAACGTCCTTGATCGGATACGCGAGCGTGCGTTGCCCCATATCCTCTTCCTTCACGATATTCGCCCCGAGCTTCGTGAGCTCGGCACGGACGGCGTCCTTTCCGCGCTGAAATGCATCTTCCTCAACGCGTAGAACGCACATCGCCTCGTACGTGCGCATGGTTCCTCCTCATGGACTTATGACCATCGATCGGTAGCGTCGAGCGACACCACGCCGATGGTAAAGAGGTCTTCGAGAATATAGGAGCAGCACCGACGCATGTCAAGCACGGCGGCTCGAACGCCGAAGAGATACGTAGATGGCGGCCAAAGTCAACTACAGCGACAACCTGTTCTACCTCAACTCTGCGACGCGTCTGTTGCGCTCAGCGCTTCAGCTCGAGCTCGATGCCGACTACTTCGGCGACAAAGTCGTCGAGGATCTCTTTTTCATCGATCGAACGCTGCTGCGGATCGGCGAAGCGCTCATGACCAACGTCTACCTCATCAACCGACACGAACACGTCAAGGAGTTGATCCGCGCCAAACGATCGTTTGCCGATCTGCTTGGCGAACTCATAGACGACAAGCTGCCGATGTCGCAGGCGTTCGATCAGTACCGGTCCAAGCTCTTCGGATGCAGGGACGAGCACATCGCCGGGATCGCCGATCTCCAGTCAACGCTCGAGGCCCGCGTGCGATCAACCGAGCCGGAACAGGTGCTCAGCGAGGACGAATACCGTTTCCTGCTCCAGAATGACGCCGAGCCCGACGCGTAAGCCACCGCGATGAGGCGGTGACGCGCGGTCGGGTATCACCGTATACTCCACGCATGCGACGCACCAAAATCGTCTGTACGCTCGGGCCGGCGGTCGACAGCGACGATGGCGTTCGAGCGCTGATCCGCGCGGGGATGAACGTCGCCCGGTTCAACTTCTCCCATGGAACGCACGCTGAGCACCGAGAACGGCTCCAACGGCTGCGATCGATCGCCCACGCCGAGCACGCTGCGGTAGCGACGCTCCTGGACACAAAAGGTCCGGAGATACGCACCGGACCGCTCCGTGGAGACGCTTCCGTCGAGCTGGAAGCCGGCGACACGATTGTCCTCACGACTGAACAGATCGAGGGCGACTCCAACCGCATCAGCGTTTCGTACAGGCTCCTGGCCGATGAGGTCGGCCCCGGAAACCACATCTACGTCGCCGACGGGTTGATCGATCTGGAAGTCACGTCGGTCGATCCGCCCGACGTAACCTGCATCGTGCGTAGCGGCGGAACGCTCGGGAGCCGCAAGAACGTGAACATCCCGGGCGTCCGGGTTCAGCTTCCCGCGATCACGGATAAGGATCGTGAGGATATCCTGTTCGCGATCGAGCAGCAGATGGACTTCATCGCTGCGAGTTTCGTGCGCAAAGCGTCTGACGTTGACCTGATTCAGCAGATCCTGCGCGAACACGAGAGCTCGATCCGCGTGATCGCCAAGATCGAGGATCAGGAAGGGCTCGACGCGATCGATGACATCGCGCGGATCAGCGACGGCGTGATGGTTGCGCGCGGTGATCTTGGCGTGCAGCTGGCGATCGAAGAGATTCCGCTCGCGCAGAAGCGGATCATCGCGATCTGTAACGCGCTTTCGAAACCGGTCATAACCGCGACGCAGATGCTCGATTCGATGATAGCCAACCCACGGCCAACCCGCGCCGAGCTCACCGACGTCGCGAACGCGATATTCGACGGGACCGACGCAGTCATGCTCAGCGGTGAGACCGCCGTGGGCGCCTACCCTGCCCGCGCGTGCGACACGCTCGACAGGATCGCCCGTAGCGTTGAGCGCAGCCCTGAGTACCAGGCGAGTGCGCTCGGCCGGATACGTGTCACCGATGAGTCCGACGACATCGGGTCGGCACTCGCGAAGGCCACGATCATCGTCGCGGCCGACATCAACGCGGCTGCGATTATCGCACCCACGCTCCGCGGCAATAGCCCGAGGATGCTGTGCAGATACCGGCCCGCGCAGACCATTGTCGCGGTCACGACGACCGAAGCGGTCCAGCGGCAACTCGCGTTGCACTGGGGAATCGTACCGGTTCTGGCCGAAGAGGTCGGCGAGTCCGACGTGATGATCCACAACGCGATCCGGCAGGCAATCGCGCTCGAGCTGATCAAGCCGTCCGACCGGGTCGTCACGTGCGCGGGAGTCCCGCTCAGGAGCCCGATCCCTATGAACACCATCAAGGTTCACATCCTGGGCAATATCCTCAACCGCGGACACGACGGATTCGGCGCGCAGGTGACTGGCCGCATCGTCAAGGCAGCCACCGCGGACGAGGCACGCCGCCGCCTGCGATCGGACAGACGCGATATCCTGCTCGTTCCTGTCCTGGGCGACGATCACCGCGAGCTGATCGGCGAACTCGCCGGGCTTGTCGTAGAGGACCGTTCACAGCTTTCTCATGACGCGATTCGAGCGCTGAATGCCGATCTTGTGATGATCACCGAGGTTCCCGACGCGATGCGAAGCATCGAGGATGGAACGACAGTGACGCTCGACGGAGAGGAAAAGATCCTCTACGAAGGGGTGTTGTAGCCGCGTCGTCCGCGCCTGCTTCAATGACCTCCCGCAGCACGGCTTCGGCTGTCGGTCCCGCGATACCGTGACTTGCTGTTTATCCGACATTTTTGTAGTATCCTGCACGCGAGGAGTTTTGATGGTCGACGTTCAGGAGCGCGAAGAGGTGAGAAAGTACGAGGAGCTGTCGCTGTTGTTCGAGGTCAGCCAGCTGCTCGATCAGAGCCTCGACCTGAACCAGGTCATACAACCCGTACTGAGAACCGCTGCCGAGCGGCTCGACTTTCACCGGGCGGCGATCACGTTGCTCAACCGGAAGACCGGCGAGATCTTCATTGAAGCCTCGCATGGGTTGTCCGAGAGTCAGCAGCAACGCGGTCGCTACCAGCTCGGCGAGGGAATAACGGGCCAGGTCGTTCAGTCGGGGGTTCCGCGGGTGATCCCGCTCGTTAGTGAGGACCCGTCGTTTCTCGATCGGACCGGAGCGCGCTCCCGTAAGGGTGGGCGCGACGTGTCGTTCATCTGCGTGCCGATCAAGATCGGCAACCAGACTATCGGTGCGCTCAGCGTCGACCGCCCCCCTGCTCAAGCGCAGGAGCTCGAGGAAAGCGTGCGCTTTCTGTCGATTATGGCGTCGCTCGTCGCGCAGGCGGTCAAGATCCGCCAGAGCGTGATGGAGGAGAAGCGTGCGCTGCAGGAGGAGAACACGCGTCTGCAGGAAGAACTCCGGGAGCGGTTCCGACCGACGAACATCATCGGTAACTCGCGCGCGATGCAGGACGTGTTCGACATGATCGCGCAGGTCTCCCGTAGCGACGCGACCGTGCTGATCCGCGGCGAAAGCGGCACCGGGAAGGAGCTTGTAGCGCACGCGATTCACTACAACAGTACGCGCGCTGAGAAACCCTTCGTCAAGGTCAACTGCGCCGCGCTGCCCGAAACCGTTATAGAGAGCGAGCTGTTCGGTCATGAGAAAGGCGCGTTTACCGGGGCCGTGCAGAGTCGTAAGGGCCGGTTCGAAGTCGCTCACGGCGGTTCGATCTTTCTGGACGAAATCGGAGATCTGTCGCCAGCCACTCAGATCAAGCTTCTGCGGGTCCTGCAGGAACGAGAGTTCGAGCGAGTCGGCGGCAACGAGACCCGACGGGTCAATGTCAGGATCATCACCGCGACCAACCGCAACCTCGAAGAGGCGATCGAGCGCAAGGAGTTCCGTGAGGACCTCTACTACCGGCTCAACGTGTTTCCGGTCCACATCCCACCGCTGCGCGATCGCAAGAGCGACATTCTGCTCCTGGCCGACTACTTCGTCGAGAAGTACGCCGAACAGAACCATGTGGCGGTTCGGCGAATCAGTACACCGGCGATCGATCTGCTGATGAGCTACCACTGGCCCGGGAACGTACGCGAACTGGAGAACTGCATCGAACGAGCGGTTCTTCTCAGCGTCGATGAGGTGATCCACAGTCATCATCTTCCGCCCTCTCTTCAGTCGGCCGAGTCGACCAATACGACCTTTCGCGGCACGCTCGATGAGAGTCTTGACAATCTGGAACGCGAGCTGCTGCTCGAAGCGCTCAAGCAGACGCGAGGAAACATGGCGAAGGCCGCGCGTGCGCTCGGCATAACCGAGCGCATCATGGGGCTTCGCGTGAAGAAGCACGGAATCGACTCCCGGCAATTACGGACACGGATGTAGCCACTGAAGACCCTTGCTACGATATCGTAGTAAAGGGTTATAGTTCCTACCTCTTCGTAGCACTTTTCAGCCTTCACCGGACTCATCTGGCGCCCTGAACACCGTAGAGCGGCCTCTGCGTGCCACATTGCACAGTTGGCACGCTCTGTGCAAACAAATAGCCAAATCAACGTGTGGAGGAATTATGCGTAAACGACTATTCCTGTTCATTGCACTGGCTGTCGTCCTTGGGGGCGGCCGGCTCTTTGCGCAGGAACTGACGATGGACGACGTCTCGCTGGCGTTGGACATGATCTGGCTGATCTTCGCTGCATCGCTCGTCTTCCTGATGCAGGCTGGGTTCGCTATGGTCGAGACGGGGCTCACTCGGGCCAAAAACGCGAGCAACATCCTGATGAAGAACCTCATGGACTTCTCAGTCGGTGCGCTCGCGTATTGGGCCGTGGGTTGGGCGCTCATGTACGGAACGTCTGGTGGAGGCTTCATCGGGACCGACCAGTTCTTCATAGCCGGCGCCGATTCGGAACTCTACCGTGACTGGATGTTCCAGGTCGTCTTCGCCGCCACGGCGGCCACGATCGTGTCGGGAGCTATGGCAGAGCGCACGAAGTTCACCGGATACTTGCTCTACAGCCTGGTGATCTCCGCGGTGATCTATCCGGTCAGCGGACACTGGATCTGGGGAGACGGTGGATGGCTTGCTGAGGCAGGCTTCCACGATTTCGCAGGCTCAACTGTCGTCCACTCCGTCGGTGCGTGGGCAGCGCTGATGGGAGCGATCGTGATAGGCGCCCGACGCGGTAAGTACGTGAAGGTCAACGGTCAGATCGTCACGAAGGCGATCCCGGGCCACAGCATGCCGCTTGCAGCGCTTGGCGTGTTCATCCTCTGGTTCGGCTGGTACGGCTTCAACGCCGGATCGACGCTGAGCGGAAGCGATCCCGACATCGCATGGGTCACCGTCACGACGACGCTCGCGGCGAGTAGCGGAGCAATCTTCGCGATGTTCACGTCCTGGATCTGGTTCGGCAAGCCCGATCCGTCGTTCTCGCTGAACGGTGCACTCGCCGGTCTGGTCGGAATAACCGCGGGCACCTGGGTGATCAACCCGCTCGGAGCAGTAGTCGTCGGCGCCGCGGCAGGTGTTCTGGTAGTCGTGTCGGTCGAGTTCATCGACAAGGTGCTGCACATCGATGATCCTGTCGGTGCGGTGAGCGTGCACGGCATCTGTGGCATCTGGGGAACGCTTGCGGTCGGCATATTCGGTGATCTGGAGAAGATCGATTCCGGCCTCTCAAGGGTCGGTCAGATCGGCGTGCAAGCGCTCGGGGTTGTCGCGGTCTTCGCGTGGGTAGCGGCGACAACCTTGATACTGTTCGGTATTCTGAAGGCGACGAAGCTGCTGCGCGTCAGCCCGACCGAAGAGCTCGCTGGTCTTGACCTGAG
>SKVA01000245.1 GCA_007129695.1 Spirochaetaceae bacterium
AATCGCGCACCCGACCTACAACCGGGTACTCGCCGGAGGAACCGGTCACATCGAGGTTGTCCAGGTCTACTACGATCCCGATGTAGTCACCTACGAAGATCTCCTGTACGTGTTCTGGCGGAACATTGACCCGATCGACGAGGGAGGGCAGTTTTGCGACCGCGGCGAACCGTACCGGACCGCGATCTTCTACCGGACCGCAGACGAACGTGCGGCGGCACTGCGAAGCAAGGATGAACTCGATCGATCGGGTCGTTTCCAGCAACCGGTTGTAACCCAGATCCGTCCGCTCGACGTGCTTGGCATCGACGGGCACAGCGGTTTCTGGCCCGCCGAGGAGTACCATCAGGGTTACTACCTCCGTAATCCGGTCCGCTATCGCTTCTACAAGGAGGCGTGCGGGCGTGATCGACGGCTAGGGCAGCTGTGGGGAGCCGAGGCGGGAGCCCCCGACTACTCGTGATCGAGCGTCTGCGCGAGCGCGTATTCCAGAAAGGGCACGTACGGTTCCCACGCACGCTCACCGTACCCACCCGCCATGAGCCACGCCTGCGGCAGCTGCGCCCCGCGCAGCCGGTCAAAGATCGCTCGGTCGCGCTCGAGGAGCTGTTCGAGCGTGAGCCGTAGCCCCTGGGTCGATGGCAGTCCGTCGTGCTCGTACGGGTCGACGCCACCGATCACGTAGACCAGGTCGGGACGTGGGTACTCCCACAACCGGTCGAGCGCTTCACCAAGGCGCAGCAGGTAGACGCCCTCCTCTCCCGACTCGATCGGAACGTCTATGTCGCTCGGTGTGAAGCTTGGGTGTTCTACCCCGTGCTTGTCGTAGCGCGGCAAATCGAGAGGCCACCCCGATGCCATGTGGACGCTGAGCGTGACGATCGACGCGTCTCCCGCGGTGAGCGCGGCGGTTCCGTCACCCTTGTGCGCGTCGACGTCGATGACCCACGCCGTCCTGATGCGCGACTCGGCCTGCAGCCGACGGATCGCTACGACCGAATCGTTGACGATGCAGAAACCGTGGCCGAACCGATAGTGCGCGTGGTGCGCACCGCCGCCAAGGTGGTAGCAGAAACCGCGCGCGAGCGCCTCCATGCCCGCCTGATACGTCCGGGCCGTCCAGTGAAGGCTGCCCTTGAAAAGATCGGAGAGCGGGTGCGTCGCCAAGGCGGGGTCGTACCGGTGCGGCAGACCATCGTCGTCGATCAACTCGAAGACCTCAAGGATGACCTGCTCGAGGCCGTCGGAGAAGAGCCGTTCTACGTACTCGGGCGCGTGTACCCGCTCGATATCGGCACGGCATAGCTCCGTGCCATCGGACGCGAGACGCCACTGTGACTCATCGCGCCCGGCAAGAACGGGGCTACTGCGAAGCTCGTCGAGCACCCGCTCGGAACGATTAGGGGCGACGGGAATGAGAATACCAAACTCCCTCAGGGGTATCCGTGAACCAGGATCAAACAGGACCATCTGCGAAAGGTACTCCCGATCGCAGCGATGAGAAAGCCCGATCGATCGCGCGCTTGCCTGATAGTCATGAACTTCTTATATTCTAAAAACTAAATATAGCGTGCAGCGCGGGGAGGACGTTCTGGTACTGGGATTGGGGATCGCTGTTATAATCGGCATTACACTGGGCCTGATAGGAGGCGGTGGATCGATCCTGACGGTCCCGGTCCTGGTGTACGTAATGGGGGTTCCGGCGGTCGAAGCGACTGCGTACAGCCTGTTCATCGTCGGAACCGCCGCGCTCGTCGGCGCGATCGGCTACCTGCGGTCGGGAGCGGTGAACGTACGCGTAGCGATGTGGTTCGCAGCCCCATCGCTTCTTGCCGTGTTCGCGACCCGGCGCTGGATCGTACCGGCTGTACCGACGGTCATCGCGCAGATCGGGGCGCTTACGATCACGAAGGACATCGCGGTTCTGCTGCTTTTTGCGCTGACGATGCTGTTCGCGTCGATTTCGATGATTCGTGGATGCAAACGATGCCTGACGCGGTGCGCGGAGGGCGTCGGATGCCCAGACGACGAGCTCGCGCCGCTTCACATACTGATCGAAGGGATCGTCGTCGGAACGCTCACCGGACTCGTCGGTGCCGGAGGCGGCTTTCTGATAATCCCTGCGCTTGTAATCGTCGCCGGATTGCCCATGAAGCAGGCGGTCGGGACGTCGCTCGTGATCATCGCGGTGAAGTCGCTGTTCGGGTTCGTCGGCGACCTGGGTGCCGGTACCACGATCGACTGGCGCTTCATGCTCGCGTTCGCGGCCGCGACGGTACTGGGAATGGCAGGCGGCGTGATCGGCGCGCGCTTCATCGCGGACAAGCGCCTGAGGCTGGCATTCGGCTGGCTGGTGCTACTGATGGGCACCGCGATGCTGGTCCGGGAGATTCATGGCATCACGGGGCTCGGATAGGGTCCCCAATCGAAAGACAGGAGGAGATTTCGCAGTGCCACACGCAGATTTTGACTCTGAAACGTTCGAGCGGCAGCTTGAGCAGCATCAGGACAGGATCCTGATCGATGTCCGTACGCCCGAAGAGTTCAGCGACGGCCACTTGCCGACGGCGGTAAACATCGATATCTACGATCCTGAGTTTGTTGATCGTGTTTCACGGCTCGACCCGAACCGCCCGACGTTCGTGTATTGCCGCAGCGGGAGTCGCAGCTACAGCGCTGCACTCGCGATGACCGATCTGGGATTCAGGAGCGTGTTCAACCTCCAGCGAGGGATCATCGGCTGGAACGGCGCGCTCGAGTAGACGCCGAACAAAGGAGTAGAGATGTACTTCGAGCACTTTTTTGAACCCGGCCTGGCGCAGAAAAGCTATCTGGTGGGATGCCAGAAGACGGGTGAGGCGATCGTTATCGATCCACGCCGCGACGTCGACGTGTACCTCACAGCGGCCCGCGACAATGACCTTCGGATCACAAAGATCGCCGAGACGCACATCCACGCCGACTTCCTGAGCGGCAGCCGGGAACTGGCGGCCGCAACTGGCGCTGAGATCCTTGCCAGCGATGAAGGCGGCCCCGATTGGCAGTACCGATTCGCGCATACGGGCCTCAGGGATGGCGATCAGATCCACGTCGGCAACGTTCGCCTGGACGTGATGCACACGCCCGGGCACACGCCTGAACACATATCGTTCGTTCTATACGATCTGCCCGCTGGTCCTGCGGCGATGATGGCTTTCACCGGCGACTTTGTGTTTGTCGGCGACGTGGGCAGGCCCGATCTGCTCGAGGAAGCCGCCGGAATCAAGGACACAAAGATTCGCGGCGCGCGCGATCTGTGGAAGAGCCTCCGCCGGTTTCGGGAACTCCCGCACCACGTGATGGTCTGGCCCGCGCACGGAGCCGGATCGGCGTGCGGAAAGGCGCTAGGAGCGGTTCCATCGAGCACGGTCGGCTACGAACTCGCGACCAACTGGGCGTTCCAGGTCGAAGACGAAGAGACTTTCGTGCACCAGCTGCTCGACGGTCAACCCGAACCACCCTACTACTTCGCCGAGATGAAGGTGCGTAACCGCGCCGGAGCTCCGGTTCTGGGCACCGTAGAACGCCCACCCGTGATCGGTCCCCGGCGGATCGCAGAACTGTGCGGGATCGCGGAAGGCCACAACGCGCAATCGGGTGAAGGACTTCAGTCGGCGCAGATCCTGGACGTACGATCCCAGTTTGCATTCGCCGGCGCACACATCCCCGGCAGCATCAGCGTGCCGATGGACCGGTCGCTCAGCAACTGGGCGGGATGGACGCTCGACTACGACCGGCCGATCGTGCTGATTGCGCCGGATCACCAGGTGAGCGATGCCGTACACTCGCTGATCAGAATCGGTCTGGATACGATCGTCGGGTACACGCCGTCGGTCGACGGATGGATCGATGAGGGGTGGCCGGTCGCGCGAGTCGACCAGTTGACCGCCGACGAACTCAGCGCGGAGCTGGACATCGACGCGGACAAGTATCACGTCATCGACGTGCGATCGCAGTCAGAGTTCGACGAAGGGCACATCGACGGCGCGGTTAACATCCACGCCGGGCGGCTGGTACGCCTGGCCGATCAGATCCCGCGCGGTCGACCGCTGCTGGTCCACTGTCAGTCAGGATATCGATCGATCATCGCCGTCTCGTCGCTCGAACGGCTCGGTATCGGTCCGGTCGTCAACCTGATAGGCGGATACGGCGCGTACGTCGACGCGTCACCGACCGCGAAGGCCACGACGAACCGCTGACGCCGCTTCAGTCGGCTCTTGCCGGCGAGGCGTTCGCGCGCTCACCGAGCGGCTGCTCGAGTAGCGCTATGGTCGACCGGGCCCACTCAACCGCCTGGTCCATTGCGACCGATCCGCGATCCGGCTCGTGGCGCAGCTTCGTTTCAACCGCGCGCTGCTCTATCGTGCGCGGGCTCACGGTGATCCGGATCGGGATACCGATGAGATCGGCATCCTTGAACTTCACTCCAGGGCGTTCGTCACGGTCGTCGTACAAGGTGTCGATACCGGCGCGCTCGAGTTCGAGGTAGAGCCGTTCGGCCTCGTTCTCTGCGCCGTTGATCACGACCAGATGCACGGTATACGGCGCGACGGTCACCGGCCACAACAGTCCGTCCTTGTCGTTGTGCTCTTCGGCGATACTCGCCAGAAGGCGCCCGACGCCGATACCGTAGCTTCCCATGATCACCGGCTTGCGCTCGCCATCCTCGTCCAGGAAGAAGCACCCCATCGAGTCGGAGTACCGCGTTCCGAGCTTGAAGATGTTACCGAGCTCGACACCGCGTCGCGCGGCCAGAGGAGATCCGCACTCGGGGCACGGCGACCCGTCCTGCGCGGCGGCGATGTCGGTGACGACCGACGCCGTGAAGTCGCGTCCGTGGTTCACGTTACGGAGGTGATACCCCTGCCGGTTCGCGCCGGCGATCAGGTTCGGCGTCGTGGAGATGCTCACGTCTGCGATGACCGACACACCGTCTATCCCGACCGGGGACGCGTAGCCGGGCACCGCGCCCACCGCGGTGATCTCCTCAGGCTGCGCCGGGCGCAGCGCGCGGACTCCCGCGGCGTTCGCGAGCTTGGTCTCGTTGACCTCAAGGTCGCCCCGAATGACCGCGAACACGAGCTTTGCTTCGGCGTCGTTTACCTGACCGACCATGAAGACGGCCTTCGCGGTGCGTGAAGCCGGCACGCCAAGGAGCTTCGTCAGATCCTCGATCGACGTCGTGTCCGGAGTGCTCACCTCTTCGATATCGAACGCGGGTGCGTCCGCTCGCACGTCGGGCTCATCCCGCCCGAACGCGGCGACCTGCCGGTTCGCGCGGAACCCGCACGACGCGCAGATCATGATCGTATCCTCACCGATCGGCGTCAGGTACATGAACTCGTGCGCGACTTTGCCACCCATCATCCCGACGTCCGACTTCACCGCGAGCGCGTCCAGACCGCAGCGGGAGAAGACACGGTGGTACGCCTGGTAGTGCCGGTCGTACTGGAGATCGAGCCCCGCGTCGTCCCGGTCGAGGCTGTAACTGTCCTTCATGATGAACTCGCGAACCCGGATCAGCCCCGCGCGTGGCCGGGGATCGTCGCGCCACTTGGTCTGGAGGTGGTAGATCAGCCGCGGTAGCTGCCGGTAGCTGCGGATCTCCTGGCGAACCAGATCGCTCACCGCCTCTTCGTGCGTCATCGCAAGGACCAGGTCGCGCTCCTGCCGGTCCTTGAATCGGGTCAGCTCGGGCCCGATCACGTCCCAACGCCCCGAATCCTTCCAGATGTCGGCCGTGTTCACGACCGGCATCAGCAGTTCCTGCGCGCCGATCCGCTCCATCTCCTGCCGGATGACCGTCTGGATCTTGCCGACGACCCGCCACCCGAGCGGCAGATAGCTGAAGATCCCGGCGCCGAGCTGACGGATACACCCGGAGCGCACAAGGAGTCGATGGCTCTCCACCTCGACGTCGGCCGGCGCCTCGCGGAGGGTCTGACCGAACAACTGTGACATGCGCATAGGGACCTCCTGGATCGCTCGGTAAGGTATCACATCGGGAGGCGTAAGAAAAAGGGGAGTTGACGAGAAGCGCCGCGTCCGATATCAAGATCAAAACTGCAAGAGGGTACGAATGGTACAACGCTTTTCATTGGTAATGGTTCTACTGCTCGCGGCTATCGTCGCGAGCGCTCAGATAACGCGACCCGGCTGGGACGATCCGGTCCCCGGTTCGCTGCTGTCGGTCGTCTTTCAGGAACGCGTGAGTCCGCAGGAGATCTTCGCGCGCGGCATCGAACTGTTCGAACAGTACGAGCGACCGCTTCCCGAGTTTGGCGCAGACGTCTACCGACTCGTGTTCTGGTCATCCGACTTTGACGGCACCCCGATCCACGCGCACGCGCTGCTCGTGATCCCGGTCGCAAACACGCCGATCTCCGCGCCGGTCCTCGCGTTCGGCTCGGGGACTACCGGCCTGGGCAACCACTGCGCGCCGAGCCTGGAGATGCCGCGGTTCGAGCGGCTCGGCTGGTACAAGGAGAACATGCTCGACTACGCAGGCCAGGGCATCATCGCGATCTTCCCCGACTACATCGGGTTCAACAATGTGAAGATCCCGCAGCGCTATTTCAGCAAGATGGCCGAAGGTCACGTGATGCTCGACAGCCTCCGCGCCGCGCGTGCGGTCGCATCGAGCCCGCGGACGATCGTGCGCACGCGCACCACGCCGGCCGCACAGGACTTCACCGCCGGCTACTCGCAGGGAGGGCACGCGGCGCTCGCCGCCGCAGATATCAGGGCCGACTACGCCCCGGAGATCAACCTCATCGGCGCGATCGGCTTCGGAGCGACCAACAGCATCGAATCGCTCTGGCGCGACGCCGGCTTCTACCCGCCGAGCATCATCTACACGTTCATGCAGATGTACGGCCGCGCACTGGTCCGACCCGAGCAGATCCTCCAGCCGCAGTGGCTCGAAAACCTCGAGTACCAGGTCATGAGCGAGTGCGTATTCACCTTCCAGTTCACCTACCCGCACAACGTACGCGGCCTGTTCACCGAGCGATTCTACAACGCGTTGATGGCCCGGAGGCTCGACGTCGAGTTCCCGGAGATCAAGCGGCTCCTGGATGAGAACGAAACCGGTCTGACGGGGCACGGGTTGCCGGTGCTCATGATCCAGGGCAACCAGGATATCATCGCGACGAACGCGAGCCAGCGCGAGTTCGTGCAGCGCCTGCGGGCGAGCGGCAGCGACGTGATCTACATCGAAATGGAGAACGTGCGCCACCGGCAGACGCGCCCGGCAGGGTTCGCCGAATCGGTCCGGTTCATCAGAAACCTGATGGGAAACTGATCGCCGACGACACGAATCGGATCGCGACGCCCG
>SKVA01000202.1 GCA_007129695.1 Spirochaetaceae bacterium
GCCGGCCCGGTGCAGGGCTTTGCGGTCACTCTTGCGGTTGGCATCGTTTCTTCGATGTTCACCGCGCTGTTCCTGTCGCGGCTGATCTTTGACTTCGGGACTGAGGTGCTCAAACGCACGAAGCTCAGCCTGGGATGGGGTGTCAGATGAAGGTTATCCAGTTCACCCGAATCCGGTTCGTGATGATCGCCGTGTCGATCATCGTGATCATCGGTGGTTTTGTCGGGACACTCCTCAACCAGGGGTTCAACCTGGGCGTCGACTTCGAGGCCGGCCTCAGCATGAGGGTCGCGGTCGCAGACGCGAACGTCACGGCCGATACCGTCCGGGCCGCGCTTGCCGGTATCGACAGCGTCCAGGTGCAGAGCATCGGTCCGATCGAGGACCGGCAGTTCACGGTTCGTATTCGTGACGCGGGCGATATAGAGAACTTCAGCTCGGTCATGAGTAACCGTGTGCTCGGCGCGCTGTCGGGCGTCTACGGCGCCGACGCCGTAACGGAGCTCGAAAACACCTTCGTCGGGCCCCGGTTCAGCCAGGACCTCACGCGCAACACGATCCTGCTGACGTCGATGGCGCTCGTGCTCATTCTGGCCTACGTCTGGTTCCGGTTCCGGTTGGCGTACGCGGTGTCGTCGATCGTCACGCTTGTGCACGACGTCGCGTTCATGCTCGTTCTGATCGGCACCTTCCAGATCGAGGTGTCGACCGCGACCATCGCGGCGATCCTGACCATCATCGGGTATTCGCTGAACGATACGATCGTCATCTTCGACCGGATCCGTGAGAACGAGAAGGTCATGCGCGAGAGCGGATTCGAGACGATCATCAACGCGAGTATCACGCAGAGCCTGAGCCGGACGCTGATCACGAGCATCACGACTCTTCTTGCCGTTACCGCGATCTTCATCTTCGCGACCGGCACCGTGCAGCTGTTCGCGCTGAACCTGATGATCGGCGTCGTCGTCGGTACCTATTCGTCGATCTTCGTAGCATCGCCGGTCCTGCTCGGGTGGCGACGCGCCGCGCGGCGGAGGAAGGCGAAGCAGGATGCCGACCGTCACGGCACGCCGGTAACCGCGCGCAAGCTCGAAGACGCCCGGGAAGCCGCGCCCGCCGCCGAAAAGCAGGTCAGCGCAGCGGAGAAGCAGCGCGTGCTCGAAGAGATCACGCGCAAGCGCGCGACCTCAAAGAAGAAAAAGAAGTAATTGCGCCTCGCCGTCCATACCTGCGGTTCCGGTGACTCTCTTGTCATGCTCCACGGGCTGTTCGGCGAAGGCGAGAATCTGCGCGGGATTGCCCGCGGACTCGAACAGCACTTCAGCTGTGTGCTCGTCGATCTTCCGAATCACGGCGACTCTCCGCACATCGACTCCATAGACTACCCCGATATGGCCGACGCGGTCGCCCGGACGATGCGCGACGCAGAGCCGTCGGCCTCGCCCGCATTCGTTCTGGGTCATTCGATGGGCGGGAAGGTCGCGATGCACCTGGCGCTGCGCCACCCCGATCTGGTCCGGGCTCTGGTCGTTCTGGACATCGCGCCGCGACGCTACGAGCCGTCGCACACCGAACTGATCGACGCGCTCGACGCGCTGCCGCTGGACTCGATCTCCAACCGCACCGAAGCCGATCGTGCGCTTGCCGACGCGATCCCTGCCGCGGCGGTTCGTAGCTTTCTGCTGAAGAACCTGGTGCGTGGTGAGTCGGGCCTACGCTGGAAGCTGAACGTTCACGGCGTCAAGGAGAGCTACCCGGCGATACTGTCGTGGGATGCCGACGGGACGTACACCGGCCCGGCGCTGTTCATCGGCGGAACACGGTCGGACTACCTGCGTCCCGAACGCGATTGCCCGGTAATCACCACTCACTTCCCCGAAGCCGATATCGAGATGATCGAAGGTGCGGGTCACTGGATCCACGCCGACCGGCAGGACGAAGTGGTCGAACGCGTGCGCGCCTTCCTGTCAGCCCACGCCGGTGCGTCGCGATGACGCGTCACGCGGGTCGACCGTCGCCACTGGGCGCGACCGTGATCGACGGGGGGACGCAGTTCGCGGTCTTCAGTCGGCACGCGACCGCCGTGTCGCTCTGCCTGTTCGACGGCCCTGAGGACGGCGAACCGCGCGTGCGGATCGACCTGGACCCCGCGGCAAACCGGACCGGAGACATCTGGCACGTATGGGTTGACGGGGTGGGTGCGTCGCAGCTCTACCTCTATCGTGTCGACGGGCCGTTCGACCCCGAGCGCGGACACCGGTTCAACCGCTCGTGCTACCTGGTTGACCCGTACGCGCGGGCGTTGACCGCCGGCTTCGAATGGCGGATTCGCGATCAGCTTGGCTACGATCCTGAAGAAGGTCCCGACAGGGTCGACCTTGGCGACCGGTCTGCCGCCGGCATCCCCAAGTGCGTCGTCGTCGATTCCGCGTTCGACTGGCGGGGAGACCGGCCGCTCAACTACCCGCTACGCAAGAGCGTCATCTATGAGGTGCATCTCAAGGGCCTGAGCGCGCACGACTCTTCCGGCGTTGCCCACCCGGGTACCTACCGCGGCGTCATAGAGAAGATTCCCTACCTGCAGAATCTGGGCGTCACGAGCGTCGAGTTTCTGCCGGTGCACGACTTCGATGAGTTCGAGTTCACGCGCCGCGATCCGGTCACTGGAGAGCGGTTGCGCGACTACTGGGGGTATTCGACGCTCTGCTTCTTTGCGCCGAAGGCGAGCTACGCCTCCGATGCGTCGCCGGGCGCCGCCGTCGACGAGTTCAAGGAGATGGTCCGCGCTCTGCACGCCGCGGGGATTGAGGTGATCCTGGACGTCGTGTTCAACCACACGTCGGAAGGTAACGAGTACGGGCCGACCGTATCGTTCCGTGGGTGGGACAACTCGATCTACTACATGCTCGAAGAGAAGCGGTCGCGATACCGCAATTACGCCGGAACGGGCAACACGCTCAACTGCAACCACCCGGTGATGCGCAGCCTCATCATCGACGCGCTCCACTACTGGGTGGTCGAAATGCACGTCGACGGGTTTCGGTTCGACCTGGGATCGATCCTGGGGCGCGACGCGTTCGGTAACCTCCTGCCGAACCCGCCGGTGCTCGAAGGGATCGCCGAAGACCCGATCCTGAGGAACACCAAGCTCATCGCGGAGGCGTGGGACGCCGGCGGTGCGTACCAGGTCGGATCGTTTCCTGGTGGCCGGTGGGCAGAGTGGAACGACCGCTACCGCGACGACGTGCGACGGTTCTGGCGCGGCGACCGCGGGCTGACCGCGCCGTTTGCGACTCGACTCACCGGGAGCTCCGATCTCTACCTGCGCGACGGGCGAAAGCCGTTCCACAGCGTCAACTTCGTCACGTGCCACGACGGATTCACGCTGCGCGACCTGGTCAGCTACACGCGTAAGCGCAACGAACGTAATGGCGAACACAACCGCGACGGTATGGATGAGAACAACGCAGCGAACTACGGAACCGAAGGCCCGTCGGCCGATCCGGTCGTGCTCGCGACAAGATTGCGCCAGCAGAAGAACTTCCTGGTCACGCTGTTTCTGTCGCTCGGGACGCCGATGATGCTCGGCGGAGACGAGTTCGGCCGGTCGCAGACGGGCAACAACAACGCGTACTGCCAGGACACCGAGCTTTCGTGGTTCGACTATCGCCTCGCGCGTGAGAACGCGGCGCTGGTGGAGTTCACGCGCTCGCTGATCCGTTTCCGGCTCCGGCACCCGGCCTTTCTGCGTCCGGAGTTCTACACCGGAGAGGATACCGACTTCAACCATATGCCCGACATCACGTGGTACGATCCCGCCGGGGCCGACGTCGACTGGTCGAGGATCGGGCGGACGTTCGCGCTGCGAATCGACGGCAGCCGTGCAGAGATCCAGGCCGATCGTGACGACAACGACTTCTTCCTCATCTTCAACGCGTCGCCGCAGCGGATGCGCGTTGCGTTGTGCACGCCTCCCGGCGGACGGCAATGGCACCGCGCTATCGACACGTCACTTCCGCACCCCGACGACATCGTCAGCAACGGTGTCGTCGAGCCCGCCGGCGACCACTATCCGACCGCCGGACGGTGCGTGGTCGTCTTTCTCAGCCGCTGAGGGCGCGTTCGCGGCCAGCCGTTTCCTCCACACCGTCGGACTGCAGCCGACCGCGCGCGAGAATCTGCGTGAGAAGTAGAGCGGATCGTTCCACCCGGTGGCCCGCGCGATCTGAGATACCGGCTGGTCGCTCATTCGTAGCAGGTCCTGCGCCCACTCTATCCGTCGCGACTCGATGTAGCCAGGGATGCTCATGCCGACCTCGGTCTTGAACAGGTGCGACAACCTGGTCGGCGACACACCCGCCTCCGCGGCGAGCGAACGCAGACTCATCCGGGAGCCGAGAGCACGCGCGATCGCGTCCAGGACGGTGCGCACGCGCCGGTCGACCATCGCGCGGGGGCTGCGCGGGTTGACCGTGTCGCACCACAGGAGCGTCCGTTCGAGCGCGTTCAGTACGAACTCGGGCCGCTGTGGCAGTCCTTCGCGTTGCAGGTCGACCAGCTCGGCGAGTGCCGCGCGAACGCGGTCGAACGCGTCCGCCGTGTCGATGAGTCCGACGCCGTCCCGGTTGCGTGGCCAGTCGGTCAGATCGGCGAAGCGTGGGGCGCCCGCGAAGTGAGCCCACAGCAGCTCCCAGGAGCCCGTGGCCGGATCGGTCAGGTACCACTGAGGCGTACCCGGCGCGTAGAGAATCGCCGAGTGAGGCGGCAGCCGGGCCGTTGTCGACCGCCCCCGATGCACTCCCGCGCCGGCTACGGTCAGAATCAGGAGCCACTCGGCTCCGCCTCGTGGCCTGCGCATCGCGTACTCCCGATCCTCGATGAAGTGTCCACTCCTGAAGCGCGAGTCGATGACCATGACACGATATTCCATAAACGGAGCGTGAAAGTCTATACCCGTAGCGCCTTGGCGCATCTATACTGAATTTGCGTCTATATTGGAGGTGATTATGGCAACCACACAGATCGATCGCCCGACCGCCGCGCTCGACGAGTTCACGACGCGAGGCTACGCGGTTGTCCGCGGGCTGTTTTCCGCCGATGACGTCAAGCTACTCAACGACCATTTTGCCCAGATCCACCGGACCGGTGCGAACGGCCGTTACACGCGCATGTCGATGGAGGAGGCCGGAAACGACCCACTCCTGGCGTACCCCCGGATCATGAACCCGCACCGCTATTCGTCGATCGCGCGCGACTATCTGCGCGATCGGCGAACAGCGGAGGTTCTGCGCGCTCTTTTCGGCGAGGAGCCGCTCGGCGTGCAGAGCATGCTCTACTTCAAGCCGCCCGGCGCGCGTGGCCAGGCGATGCACCAGGACCAGTTTTACCTGCAGGTCCGGCCGGGAACGTGCATCGCGGCGTGGACCGCGCTCGACCGGGTCGACCGCTCAAACGGCGGGATGATCATGGTACCGCTCACGCAGGAGCTCGCGATCGACTGCCGCAAGGCGGGCAAGGAGGGTGCCGGATCGTACGGACCAAACGCGATACCGGTCCCGGTTCCCGAAGGCTACCGCGGTGAGGCGCCCGAGCTCGACCCCGGCGATACGATCTTCTTCAACGGGAGCCTCCTGCACGGCAGCGGCCGCAACGCCACGACCGACCGGTGGCGCCGGTCGTTCATTTGCCACTACGTCGGCGTCGGGTGCGAAACGATCAGCGAGGCCTATCATCCGCTCGTTGACATGTCGGGGCAGGACGTGGTACGAGCGAAGACGACCGACGGCGGGCCGTGCGGCGGCTGGGTCGGCGCTGCGCACTGACCGCGCTATCTACCACGGCCGCGGCCGCGGCACAATGGAACAGGAGACGCCAGATGACACAGGCAAGGATCACCCCGATCCGCGACAAGTGGGCGGGCACGATGACCGACCGCGAACGGTTCAACCGGCAACTGCACTACCAGTCGGTCGACCGGTGCTTCAACATGGAGTTCGGCTACTGGCAGGAGAACTTCGAGCAGTGGAAGCTCTTCCGCGATAACGGCGTCACGAACAACGAACAGGCCGACGAGTTCTTTGCCTTCGACACCATCCGGGGGTTCTCGAGCCCCGTCTGGATGCACCCGGTCTTTGAAGAGCGGGTCGTCCGCGAGACCGACACGACCCGGATCATGATGAACGGCGACGGACTCCTTGCAGAAGTCCCCAAGGACGGGCACGCGACGATCCCTCATTACATCGAAGCGACGGTGAAGACCCCCGACGACTGGAAACGCGTCAAGGAAGAGCGGTTCCGGCGCGACGATCCGGCACGGCTCATCGACGTCGACGACGTGGTTCGCCGCCATCCGGCCGACCGCGATTACCCTCTTGCGATCTAGTGCGGATCGATGATGGGCAAGATCCGCGACATGCTGACCTTTGAGGGCATCGCGTACGCGATCTACGACTACCCCGACATGCTCGAGGACATGGTGGAGACCGCGTGCCTCCTGGTTGAGGACGAGCTCGACCAGGTCCTGGGGAAGGTCGACTTCGACCTTGCGTCGGGCTGGGAGGACATCGCGTTCAAGCAGGGGCCGATCGTGAGCCTCGACTTCTTCGAGCAGGTGGTGGTACCGAGGTACAAGCGGATCGGCCGGAAGCTCAACGACGCCGGGATCGACATCTGGTACACCGATTGCGACGGCGACGTGCGCCCGCTCATCCCCGGCATGCTCGAATCGGGGCTGAACACGATGTTCCCGTGGGAAGTCAACGGATCGGGTCACCCGGCCGACGCGCTCGATCGATTCGGCACCGACCTGCGGATCATGGGCGGCGTGAACAAGATGGTCCTGGCCGAGGGGCGCGACGCGATCACCGCGTACCTGAAGACGCTCGAACCCCTGGTCGCGCGCGGCGGTTTCATCCCGTTCTGCGACCACCGCTGTCCGCCGAATGTGCCCGAAGAGGACTACCTCTACTACCTCGACCTGAAGCGATCGATGTTCGGGTAGCGCTCGACGCGCGCCGGGCTCGACGCGCGCCGGGCCGGGTCACTTCTCAAGCGCGCCCGGTACGCGGTACAAAGTCGTATGGACGCGGTAAGACGATCGTTGGTCGGATTGCACTGGTTTGTCGGACTCGGGGCGATCGGCGGCGGGATAGCCGCGCTCGTCGACCCGAGCGGTCGCGCGGTCGGTCTGGACGCGAGCGTGCTTGAGCGAGGACCGTTCGCCGACTTCCTCATACCCGGGCTGTTTCTGGTGATTGTGCTCGGCGTCGGGAATCTTGTCGCCGGAGCCCTGCTACTGTCGCGGCACCGA
>SKVA01000455.1 GCA_007129695.1 Spirochaetaceae bacterium
GAGACGGCTGTTTCGCTTCATCACAGGAGCTTGTCCGTTCACGCGGTCGCGCGTACGCCGCCGGCAGATGTCCGCCATTCACGATCCCGGGATGTTCGCGAGGTGTTCGCGGACTGCACAGGCGGGATCATGCTCCACGAGGATCCCGATCTCCCGACGGTTGAAGAACGGACGAAAGCCTGAGCGAACCGCGTCGACCACTCCGCGTCCGTCTACAACCAGCCGGAGAGCTCGATCTCGGCCCCGCCTAAGACGTCGCTTCGCACCGACTCCCCGACGCGGTAGTAGTCGGGCTTGCGGTAGCGGCCTTCGTCGCCACGGTAGACCATGACCCACGGGGCGTCGGCGTTTACGATCCAGTACTCGCGCACGCCGCGCGCCTCGTAGAGCGCGAGCTTCTGCGTCGTGTCCTTGTGGCTCGTCGACGGGCTGAGAATCTCGATCACCAGATCGGGAGCGCCGATCGCGCCGCGATCGTCGAGCGCGGTCGGATCGCAGTAGACCGAGATATCGGGCTGCACGACCGTGTCGGTCAACTCGTCGGCGGTGAACCGGACGTCGAACGGCGCGACGTAGGTCTCGCATGGACCGCGATCGGTGATACCCGCAACGGCCTGGAAGAGCTTCCCCAGCACCTGCTGATGCCTGCGCGTCAGCGCAGGGCTCATGTTGTAGACGACGCCGTGGATGAGCTCGTACCGCTCCCCGTCGTCCCAGCTGAGATAGTCGGCATACGTGTACGTTTCTGCCTTGACCTGCGGCGCACCCATCGGAGAACCTCAGGTCGAGTATACCATCAGGGCGCGCGCGGGGCCATCGCACGCGAAGCGGTCCCGCGCACGAAGGCCGCAACCGGCCCGGGGGTGACGCCGGGCCGGGCCGCGTACTGCAGCGCCTGCCGTCGCGACGACGGCCGGTGAAGGCCCGCCGTCGCGATGATCGCCAAGGCCGCAGATCAGGCCGCGGCGGCTCCGGCGGGTTCGAACGACGCGCACTCGGCGTAGTAGCGGTAGAGCTCCATCTGGAACCACGCGAAGTAGATGCCGAGCGTTATCGCGCTCAGCAGGTAGCCCTTCAGGAAGAGGCTGAACAGCTTCCCGCCGTCCAGGTCGACCCGCCCCGTGAGCTCACCGCCGTAGCCTACGCTGCCGCCAAGGTAGCCGTAGATCTTCGCCATCGCCCACGGCGCGTAGATGCCCAACGTGATCAGCGTCAGAATCCCCTGCACGAAGAGCAGGCTGAAGTACTGCCCGCCGTCGGCGGCGAAGCTGAAGAACTTGCCGTCGTAGCTCGACCGCTCGAGCTGGAAGCGGTAGATCTTGACGATCGCCCACGGCGTGTAGATGCCCAGGGTGATGCTGATCAGCAACCCCTGCACGAAGAGCAGGCTGAAGTACTCGCCGCCCATCGCAGTGTACTCGAAGCTCTTGCCGTCGTAGCTGGTCTTTTCGTACATGTAGCGCGCGATCCGGACCATCGCCCACGGCGTGTAGATGCCGAACGTGATCGCCGCGAGCAGGTACTGCCCCAGGAAGAGGCTGAAAACCTCTCCTCCCTTCGCGGAAAAGCTGAACGGCTTACCGTCCAGCGTCAGATGGTCGAACAGATAGCTGCGGATCTTCACGAACGCCCAGGGAAAGTAGATCCCCAGCGTGATCGCGGTCAGCAACCCCTGGACAAGGATCAGGCTGAAATACTCGCCTCCCTGTCCGGTAAACGCGAACTGCTTCTTCATGCGTACTCCTCTCCTTCTCTCTCTCCGACTCGTTCACAAAGCGACGCGCCGGTCACCCGCGGCTCGTCGCGTAACGCCCAAAGAATACAGAGCCCGCAGATCGTCGATCGCAGATCGGCGGGAGCGCGGCCGCGCACGACCGCGTCGCGTCGCGGCAGGAGCCGCCGATAGACCGAGCGCTTGCGCGGGTAGTCGACGATCTGCATCACGGCGCCGCAGCAGCACCACCACGCGATCGCGAAGCCCGCGATCCGCAACGATCCCTCGTTCTGCAGCGCGACGACGGCCGCAGCGGCCGCGCCTCCTACGAACATCAGGCTCGGGATGATGAGCTTGAGCACCGTCTGCGGCCTCATAAAGGCAATCTTAGCACATAAGTTTACCATTTGCCACCCGAAGAAGAGTGCGGTTCGGACACGGGCCGGCTCAGCCGCGTGGCTGTGCGACCGGCGCTTCGATCGGGACCAGGCGCAGCCGTACGCCGATCCAGCCGGCCGGATCGGCCATCGACGCGGCGATCTGGCCTATGTCGACCGGCGCGGTGAGTTCGGCGATGAGCCAGCGGCGCCCCTCGAACTCGAAGCGCGCGCCGGGCCCGTGCACGTCGACCGCTGCGACCGCGTGCGCAAAACGGTCGCTGACCATCAGGATCGCGTCGAACCCCAGATGGTGGAGGATGATCACGTACGTCATCGCCAGGCTGTCGCAGTCGCCCTCGCGGCCGACCAGGCAGAGGAGCGGCGGCAGGAAGTCGGACACGCCGCCCGCGCGGGTGTAGTCGAATCCCTGGAGCCACGACAGGATTTCGCGCGGATAGTCGACGCGCGGCGTATCACGCGCGGTGAGCACGTCGCCGATCCCTGCGGCGACCCCGTCGAGCCGAAGGAAGTTGTCGCGGTAGATCATCCGGAAGTAGCGGCGCCACGCCTGATAGGCGGTCTGCGCGTCCAGGGCGCCGTAGGGCGCCAACAGGCGCGCCTCGCGCTCGACCAGGACCGACGTCGCGTCCAGTTCGTGCGGGTCGACCGCGAAGGGAATCGGCACATCGAAGAAGCCGAGCGGCGTTGAACGCGCACCCGGCGCCGGGAAGGGGTGAAAGAACTGGCTGATCGGACCCGGGGCGAGTCGTCCGGCCGCACCGATCGCGAAGCTGTCGATCGCGCTCAGCATATGATCGTGCGCCACGTCGTACGCGCTCCCGCCGGGGGCCGCCGACGCGCCGGATGGCGGCGGTGCGCCGCGCGGTGACGCGCCACGCTCATCGATGGCGAACGCGAGCAGGACGAACTCGACCCCGTCGGCGCTGATCGTGACCAGATAGCCGCGCGCGGGCATCCCGCTCATGACGAACCGGATATCGGAGAGTGCGTCCGCATAGCCCTGAAAGCCGAACGCGACCGGCTCTCCGTCGGCGTCCATCGTGTGGAGCATCGATTCGGCGATCGCGATGCCGCTGCGGCGACCCTCGGTCTCGATCGCGATCACCTGGATCATCGCGTCGGCGTTGGGTGAGAAGAATCCGATGTGCGCCGGGTCGGTGTTGTCGGCCTCCACCCAGCCGATCGGGAGGTCCAGGCTGTAGTCGAAGACCGGATTGTTGACCGCGAGCGCGGCGGCGGGTGAGAGCCCTGCCAGCGCGAAGAGCGCAACCAGCGCGGTGAGGACGACTATCCGGAGGCGGCTGCGAAGAGCCGGGGCTGAGTTCATACCTTCTATTGTCGAGTATACCGCGGCGAAGTTTACTGCACCGCGTGATTCTGCTACTCTTTCCCGGTGACGGTCACCGTGTCCCCCGGCAGAATCTCCGGCGCTATCCCGATTCCGGGCAGCAAGTCTCACACGATCCGCGCGCTGCTGATCGCGGCACTCGCAGACGGAGACAGCACGATCCGCCGGCCGTTACGATCGGCCGATACCGCCGCGTGCATCGACGCGCTCACCGCGATGGGGGTCGGCATCGCCGACGACGGAGACACGATCCGCGTGACCGGCCGCGGTCCGCTCCTCCGCCAGCCGGAACAAACGATCGACTGCGCGAACTCGGGCACGACGCTCTACCTGATGCTCGGCGTTGCCGCGCTTCAGAGCTTTCGCGTCCGGTTCGACGGCGACGACCAGTTGCACAGGCGCTCGGCCGCTCCGCTCCTGGCGGCGCTTGAGGCGTGCGGCGTGAGGGTCGAGCGCGAGAACGGCGACTGCGTGCCGTTTTCGATCACCGGCCCGATCGGCGGCGCCCGGCCCCGGATCTCGATCTCGTGCCCGACCAGCCAGTACCTGTCGAGCCTCCTCCTTGCTTCTCCGCTGTCGGAGGCGGGTCTGGAGATCGACGTCCCGCTCCTCAACGAGCGGCCCTACGTCGACCTCACGCTCTCCTGGCTCGACCGGCAGCGGATCGCGTACGAACGCGACGCGTACCGCCGGTTCACGATCCCCGGCGGTCAGCGCTACACCGCGTACGACGCGCCGGTCCCGGGCGACTTTTCGTCCGCGACCTTCTTCGTCGCGGCCGCCGCGGCGACCGGCTCCGACGTCGAACTCGTCGGGCTCGACATGGCCGACAGCCAGGGCGACAAGGCGGTCGTGACGATGGTCGAAGAGCTCGGCGCGACCGTTACGACCGGCACCGACTCGATCCGGATCCGCGGGCCGCAGCAGCTCACCGGCGGCACGATCGACCTCAACGCGACGCCCGACGCGCTGCCCGCGCTCGCGCTCTTAGGAACGACGTGCTCGGGCACGCTTCGGCTCGTGAACGTTCCGCAGGCCAGAGAAAAGGAGACCGACCGGATCGCGGTGATGGCGGCGGTGATCGCGTCGCTCGGCGGGCGGGCGGAGGAACTCCCGGACGGACTGCTCGTGCATCCGGAGAGGCTCGCCGGCGGCACGGTCGACAGCGCGGGTGACCACCGCGTCGCGATGGCCGCGGCGGTCGCGGGGCTCTTCGCGCGGTCGGCGGTGAGTGTGACCCGCGCAGAGGTCGCTTCGATCACTTTCCCGGGGTTCTACGATCTACTCTCCGCCGCGGGCGCGCGCCTGGCTACCACCGACGCCGCGCCGCGCGACGAGCACTCGTAGTGGCACGACTCGCTATCTTCGACGTCGACCATACGATCACGCGCCGGTCGACCGGGCGCAGGCTCGTCCAGTGCGGGATCCGCCACGGTCTCTTTTCGGCGGGCAGTCTGCTGTCGCTCCCGTACCACTACCTGCGCTACCGCGCGGGGAAGATCAACATCGAACGCGCGATCGCCGCGCTCGGCAGGCTCGAAGGATGCTGCCGCGACGATCTGGTCACCGTGGCCGTCGACTGCTACCACCGCCGTGTGGCCGCCGACATCATCGACGCGGCACGCAGCGCGATCGATCGCCACCGCGACGCCGAAGACACGATCGTCCTTGCGACGTCGAGCCTGAGCCTCATCGTCGCGCCGCTCGCCGATCACCTCCACGCGGAACACCTGATCGCGACCGAACTGGAGTTTCGCGATGGCCTTGCGACCGGCTTTCTGGACGGCGGGCCATGCCTGGGCGATGAGAAGCGGCGGCGCGTGGAGGCGCTCGCGTCGTCGCTGGGCGCCGATCTCAGCGATGCGTGGTTCTACTCCGACAGCCACCTGGACCTGCCGCTCTTTGACGCGGTCGGTCACCCGGTCGCGGTCAACCCCGACCGTCGCCTTCGCCGGATCGCGCGCGAACGCGGCTGGCCGGTCGAGCGCTTCCGGTAGGCGGTGGCGGTCGGACGCCACTGGAAGCAGACGGTCGCGCCCGGTAGAATCGGGGCCGGGGGATCAATGAAACGAATCGTACTCGCGGCGCTTCTTGCCGCATCGCTCGTGTTCGCCGCGAACGCGCAGAGCGTCGGCGGCGGCGTGTCGGTCTGGGTTCCGGAGTCGCTCTACCTGGACCGCGGCGGCAGCGTCGGCGTGGAGACCGCGCTCGGGTCCAGCCTGGGTCTTGGATCGCTGCTGTCGCTCCCGTTCGGCGTCGTCTACAACAAGGTGTACGGCCTGCTCCCTGAGGCAGACGCCGGGCTTCCGGCGGCCCCTCGCGCGTGGTTCGTCGCCGACACCTTCGTGCTCCACGCGTCGCTCATGGTCACGCTGCCGCTCGGTCCGCTCTACGTGCAGGGCTTCGGCGGCGGTGCGGGCGGATGGAACGCGACGCTCGTCCCGCTCGTCGGGAACATCGCGGCGGACCTGGCAGGCGATGGTGAGCTCCTGGTCTTCGACGGCGGGCAGCCGACCATCACCGACGGCCGCTGGGGCTTCGGATGGCTCGCCGGGGGCGCGATCGGCGTCACGATCGACCAGATCGCGATCGACCTGAACGCAACCTACCGCCTCCTGCGCTACGCGGTCGGGGTCTCAGGCGACGTCTTCCGCATCGACGCCGAATCGGGAGCGCTCCAGTCGACCGATTCGGTCTCGATCGCGAACCTGGTCGCCCGCCTCGCCGGCGTATCGATCGGCGTCAACGCGCGCTTCTCGTTCTGAGGTCCGTCCACCGGGCCTGAGCCACCAGAATCCGGGCGCCTGGGCCGGCGGGGGAACCACCCGCCCGGCAGGCCCCACCCGCAGCAGCCCGCCGGCCCACCGGGCTGCTGCGGGCCCTCCGCATCCCTGGCGCGCTCCGGGTGGTGCCGGCTGCTCGGTCGAGGTGTCGATGGAATCTCGTAGAAATCGGCAGCGACTCCCCTTCCGGAACCTTGCGTACCGATCGCGCGATTCCCTACGATTACGCCACTGAAACGGAGGCAAACCATGAAACGAACAACGCTTGCATCACTAGCGCTCATCGCGGCCGTCGCGCTCCTGATCCTCACCGGCTGCCCCGACGCCAACCCGGTCCCCGAAGCCCCCGGCACCGGCGACCCGCTGGAGACGCTCGATGGGTGGTGGCTTGCGACAGGAGTAGCGGCTGGAGAGATGACGCTCGATATCGTGGTCGAAGCAACGGCCACCGAATACACGTTCCTGATCTTTGAGGAGGGAGAACTGATCGAAGGCAGCGTGCACGGAACGTACCAGATCTCGCAATCGGCGATCGTGACGACCGACACCGAGGAGTTCGACGCGTTCGAGGTCAACTGGGTAGCGGTGGAGGGAGCGACCGCCGAGTCGCGCGCGTACACGTATAACGCAACCGCGCAAACTGTCCGGTTCTCGGTCGAGGGGGTCGCTGTGACGTTCGTGAAGACGCCCGCCCCGGCGATCGACGAGTCGATCGTGGGATGGTGGGAAGCACCAGACTTCGGCTATCTCGATCTGTTCGCGGAGTCGTACTACTTCTCACATGGCGACTTCTACCAGTCGGGGACCTGGACCGCGCTCGCCGGCTATATCCTCGCGACCATCGATGCCCAGAGCGGCGCGATGTATGCGCAGCGAATGATCGCTCCGCAGATCGAAACCAACTCGTTCCACCGCTACACGTTTGCGCCGGGCGCAGAGTCGTGGCAGGATATCCTGACGATCCACTTCCCCGACGGCGATGTCGTGTTCAACCGGGAAGAACCGTCGTAGGAGTTCGCCGGTCACCAGGGCGCGCGGATC
>SKVA01000242.1 GCA_007129695.1 Spirochaetaceae bacterium
GAAGAAGAACCGAAGTCGGATCTCGACCAGGACTCCGACGTCGAATCGCACCTCCGGAGCACGCGCGAAGTGTCGGGGTACCACCTCTACGCGCGGGAGAGCGACGTGGGCGTGATCACCGATTTCGCAATCGAAGATGCGACCTGGGCCGTCCGCTACCTGCGGGTCGAGACTGCCGACATCATCGGCGGCGGGTCGCTCTTCATATCGCCGCACTGGGTGCAGGATATATCGTGGACTGACCAGCGGGTGTCGATCGACATACCGCTCGCGCACCTGAAGGACGGGCCGAAGTTCGGCGCCAAAGGTGCACCCTCACGGGATGAAGAAGAGCGCCTGCACGAGTTCTTCGGGAAGGCACGGTACTGGAAATAGGCGAGCACAGGAGAGCATATGTCTGACTATCACGAGGCGCCGGAAACACTGAGCAACAAGACCAAGGATGCGATCCGCGCATTGAGGAGTCTTCGTGAAGAGATCGAGGCGGTGGACTGGTACCATCAGCGGGTCGACGTCGCCGAAGACGCCGAGCTGAAGGCGGTGCTTGCGCACAACCGCGACGAGGAGATCGAGCACGCGTGCATGACGATCGAATGGCTGCGAAGGAACATGCCCGGCTGGGACGAGGAGCTTCGAACCTACCTCTTCACCGATGACCCGATAACCGAGTTGGAGTAGTCCCGAACGTCGGCCTCTACGATTGACGTCTAGCGAATCGAATCGCGGACGAGCTCGGCGATTCTGTCTTCCTCGGCTGCGGTCAACTTCACGAACGCGAACGCGGTCGCCCACATGTTCCCGTCGTCGAGGTTCGACGCTCCTTTTCTGGCTCGGACTTCTTGAATGTTTCACTATAACTCAGGAATGGCTATCTTGAGACAAGGAGGCGATTTGCCAGTACGCAGAGCAGAAGCAACGTGGAAAGGTGACCTGAAGGGCGGTGAGGGATGGGTGAAGAGCGAGACGAACAGCGTTCAGGGGAAGTACTCCGCCGCATCGCGATTCGAAGACGGCACAGGGACAAACCCGGAAGAGCTGATAGCCGCGGCACACGCGGGCTGCTACTCGATGGCGCTCTCGGCCGAACTCGCCGGCGCGGGTAGCACGCCGACGACCATCGACACGAAGGCAGAGGTCAAGATCGAGAAGGTCGGGGACGGTTTCGCGATCACCGGCATCACGCTGTCGACGAAGGGAATCGTGCCGGGAATCAGCAAGGATGACTTCCTGAAGATCGCGGAGCAAGCGAAGACCGGGTGCCCGGTCAGCAAGGCGCTCGCATCGGTTCCGATCACGCTGAGCGCGGAGCTGGTCTCGGGCTGAAGCCCGGCCGGCGTGGCTCGGGGGGCGGCCGCGTCCCTCCGGACCCGCATTCTAGCCCAGCTCCGCCCGCCCGAACCACCGCTGACTCTCGTTCCACGCCTTTAGATACCCCTCGTCCACAATCACCTCATCCCACTTCCGAACCGACCAACCCGCCGCATCGAGCATCGCCTCCAGCCGAGCCTTCAGGCGCGCGGCCTCGCGCTCGCTGCCCTCGGTCGGGTGCGCGAAGAGATTCGACAGCTGCAGCGGATCGGCGTGGTTGTCGAAGAAGCAGAACGGCTCGCCGTCGTCCCAGACCGCGTACGTGTAACGCGCGGTGCGGATACCGTACCAGCCGCGCGTCTCGCCCCGATCGATCGCCTGGTGGCACGGCACCATATTGTAGATGAGCTGCGCGTCATCGCGACCGACCGGATCGGCGACCCCGGCGAGCGAGCACAACGTCGGCGCAAGGTCGATCAGTCCGATCGGCTGCGACTCGATACCCGGCTCGATCCGCCCCGGCCACCGCACGATCAGCGGCACAAGGATCGACTCGTCGTAGGGGAGCTGCTTCATGAGTTTGCCCTGGCTGCCGAGCATGTCGCCGTGGTCGGAGGTGTAGACGACGATCGTATCGTCGGTCGCGCCGAGCCGGTCAATCTCGCCAAGAAGCCGCCCGAATTGCTCATCCAGGTAACTGATCTGCGCGTAGTAGTCGGCCAGGCGGCGGCCGACCTCGTCGCGATCGATCGTCCCACGGCCCGCCGGGATGAGCGCCACATCATCGGGGACGTTCTCACGAAGCGATAGGTCCTTGCCCGCGTAGAGATCGCGGAAACGCTGCGGCACGACGTCGTACGGATCGTGCGGCGGCCCCCACGAAAGAACGAGCGCCCACGGATCGCCGGTCGATTCCCGAGCCGCCTGATGCCGGGCGATGAAGTCGAGCGCCAGGTCGGTGTGCGTCTCGCTCTCAAACCCGTCGATATCGTGGCGGACTTCCTCCTCATCGTGGTACCACGATTCGGCGTAGGCGTGCGTGCACTCGGCGGCCTTCCACTCCTGGAAGCCGAGGCGCTCGCCGGCGGGAATCGCGCGGTCGCGGGGAACCCCGCCAAGGTGCCACTTGCCGACGTAGCCGGTCGAGTAGCCCGCATCGCCGAGCGCGTGCGCGATGCTGCGCACCGAAGGGTCGACCGGCAGGTCGTTCGTGATCGCGCGGTGCTGCCACGCGTGAAGACCCGTCAGGATCGTGCCGCGCGCCGGGACGCAGACCGGCGAGGTCGACACGCACGTGGTGTAGCGACGGCTCTGTGCGGCAAAGCCGTCGAAGACGGGGGAGAGGACGTCACGATTGCCGTAGCAGCCGAGACTCTGCGCCCGGTGCTGGTCGGAGAAGACGAACAGGATATTCGGTCGGTTCACGCTGCCCCCCAAGGCGGTCATGATGCCCTCGGGCGCCCGGGAATGCAAGGGCATCAAGCTGGAGTCCACTCCCAATTTGGAGTATGGTGAAGCCCGGAGGACAGATCGCCCCTATGCAATCGATAACAGCCGGCGACCGCGAGATACTGCGGCAGAGAGCGAGGCTTCACCTGGACCACGCGAACTCGCCTGCGAATGAGATCATCCTGAAGAAGTGGCGCGCGCAGGCGGAGGGGCGGCGCGACGCTCCGCCGGTTCGGTTCCTGGCCTCCAACTTTCGCCACGAAGTCGTTACTCCGCGCCTGCAGTGCGAAGGCGACCAGGCGCGCGCGATCGAGTCGTCGCTTCTTGGCGGACTGGTCGGACGCGAGCTGTTCGACGACGACACGCCGATCTCGCCGACCTTCGACATGGGCTTGCAGACGTGGGTGAAGCCGTTCGGCATCGCGCCGACGATCACGCGCGCAAACAAACCGAACTCACAGGGATTCCACATCGATCCGGTGATCGGCGACCTGGCCTCAGAGCTGGACACGCTGCGCGGCGGCTCCTTCGGGGTAGACCGCGAAGCCACCGCGCGCCGGCGCGAGCTCGTCGAAGACATTCTTGGCGACATCCTGCCGGTGCGCATCGTGATGGGCAGCCTGACCGGGGCGATCACGAACCCGCTCGTCCACCTCATGGGCATGGAGGCGTACTACATCGCGATGTACGACTGCCCGGACGCCGTGCACGAGGCGATGGAGATGGCCACCAGAGTCTACGAGCAGTACTACGACTTCCTTGAAAGCGAGCAGTTACTGCTGCCGACGACCGGCATCAGCCCGCTCGCGCAGGAGTCGTTCGCGTTCACCGACGAACTACCGACCGACGCGGTGACGCGGACGACGGAGTGCTGGGGCTTTCTGGAGTCGCAGGAAACCACGGCGGTCTCGACGGACACCTTTGGCGAGTTCGTCTTTCCCTACCAGCAGCGCCTGGTCGACCGCTTCGGCCTGCTCTCCTACGGCTGCTGCGAGCGCGTCGACGCGATCTGGCCCGACTACCTGTCCACGTGGCCCAGCCTGCGTAAGCTCTCAGTCTCACCGTTCAACGACGAGCCGCGCGTCGGCGACTACCTGCGCGGCGGCCGCGTCGTCTATTACAGCAAGCCGCGCGCCGAGTTCGTGACCTGCGACGGACCGCTCGACGACGACGCGATCATCGCGTGCTTCAAGGGGATCTGCAAAGCGGCGAGCGGCTGTCTCTTCGAGATCGCGCAGCGCGAGGTCGGAACCATCTTCGGCGACTACGAGCGCGGGCGCCACTACGTGCGCCTGGCAAAGCAAGCCGTCAACTCCTTCTGGTCCCCGTGATCGGGGCGTGACCGCAGTGGAAGGCCTGGGCGCATCCCCGGCCGCGGCGCGACAATGCCCCCGGAGGCCCCCAATGACAACGCGACCCTACGGACCCACCGGCGAGACGACGACAACCCTCGGACTCGGCGGAGCCTTCCTCACCGCGAACTCATTCGACGACGGCGTGGCGACCGTGCGCCGCGCGCTCGACCTCGGTGTTCGCTACTTCGACACGTCACCCATGTACTGCCGCGGCGCCTCGCAGGCCGTCGTGGGCCAGGCGCTCGACGGGACGAGCGAGCCGCACCTGCTCGCGACCAAGCTCGGCTACTTCGCGCGCCCCGAGCGTTTCCACTCGCGCGAAGCGCTCGTCACGCAGTTCGAGGAAAACCTGAGACTGCTCCGCAGGGACCACGTCGACACGCTGCAACTCCACGAGGCCGACTTCCACCACTGGTGGTCGTCCGCTCCCCCGCACACCGGTCGGATCCGGGCGGATATCGACTACTCGTTCGATGAGGCTCCCGCGCTCGCCGCGCTTCGCGAGCTCAAGCGCGAAGGCCGATGCAGGTTCATCGGCATCACCGGCAACACCGCCGACAATATGCAACGCGTCGTCGAAGCCGTCGAGGTCGACACGCTCCTCCTCGCGTTCAACTACGATCTCATCCGCCGCGGCGCGCGCGCAGTCCTCCCCGTCGCCGACACAAAGGGCTGCGTCCGCCTGGTGGGCGCGGTCTTCCAGCGTGGCCTCGCCGTCCCGAAGCCCGAGCTCCTGAGCGATCCGCCCGAGTGGATGACCCCAGACCTGGTCGAGCGCTACCGGCGCGTCTACGCGCTCCACGCGCAGAGCGGCATGAGCGTCGCCGAGATGGGCGTACGCTACATCGCAGCCCAACCCGGAATCGACACGATCATCATCGGAGCGAAAACGCCGGCGGAGATCGAGGAGTGCGTCCGCGCGGAGGAGAAGGGCCCGCTGCCGGAAGACATGGTCGCAGAGATCGAGGCGATCGGGGGGCCCGAGCCCCCTACCGGCGGGCAACTGCTCGACCTCTACCGAAGTCGACGACGACAGGTGAGCGATCGCTACCTCGAGTCGGCTGCGGAGGCTGTCGAGCACGATCTGCCACCTGACGATCCAAGGACCCGATAGCGGCACGAGTCTCATCGTTGCTATAGAGGGGAGGCCCGGCGAGCGCTGGCCGTACTGCCCGCTCGGTTCACAGATCGTTCTGGCCGACGGTGAATTCGGTCCAATCCACCTTGCTCAGACGCATGATATCGTCGGCGCGTTCCATCCCTGCCTTCAGGTAGAAGTCGATCGCGTCCTCATTGGCGCACAGGTACTGGATGATCCGCTTCTCTCCGCCGCAGAGTTCGTGGGCCAGACGCAGGAGTTCGCGGCCGAGCCCGCGGCGGACGTAGTCTCGGGCGACGCCCAGGTCGGTGACGAACTGCCAGTACGCGAAGTCGGTAATCGCAAAGCACACGGCCACAATGGTGCGTCCGGCATTGCGCACCACCAGACTCACAGGGACCGACTTGACCAGGATCGCGATCCGTTCGCGGAAGTCCTCCTTAGGATACTGCGAACCCAGGTCTGTCCTGGACAGGAACTCGATGTACTCATCGGGGCTGAGGAACTCCTGGTGGACCTCCAGCGTCTCGGTCTCCAGCGCGATTGTCTTCTTGAGGCCTGCGCTCAGCATGATGCTCCCTGGCCGGCCAACCCCAACCGCTCGGCAAAGTCTATCAGAACGCACATCGACGGGGAATATCCGGCCGACGTCGAAAACTCACCGGTCCACGGGCTCATCTGCTGCATGAACGCGGGTGCGCGAACAATCGCCTCCACCCAGCGTGCCATCAGGTGACGCAGGTCATCCGACTTGCCGTAGTGCGCGAACCAGCGCGGTGCGCGCAGAGCGGTCAACGCCTGCGACGCGCCTCCCCACGAGTTCCTTGGGAGCTGATGCACGAACGCCGGATCGTTCGCGGCGATCGATGGCAACGGATACGGCGTCCAGAATGCAGCCGGATCCTTGATGTGCCGCTCATAGATCCGGTCGAACAGCGCCTGATCAACGACATGCTCGCCGAAGACCCGGGTCAGTACGTCGCCGCGGATCCGGACGAAGCGACCGTCGGCATCGACGTCGTAGAAGCATTCATCGTCGGGGTCATAGCAGTGTTGCAGAATGAGCCGGCGAGTTGTCTCGGCCTTGTCCTGCCAGCTGCGTGTCTCATCGGCCATGCCGAGTCGTTCGGCCATGCCCGCGAGCGCGACGCGCCCCCCGTACACCGATGCCGACAAGTCGGGCGCAAGGTACGGCAGCCTGCCTGCGTCGGGACAGATCGCAGCGTCGCCATCGGGACACTCCTCCGGTAACCCTTCGTGCCTCGGACTGCCGTCGTGCCCACTGTCGAACTGGCAGAACAGCTCGCACAGGCCCGTCCCGCGCGTGTCGCGATTGCGGCAGAGCCAGTCGTCCCAACGCGCACACGCCTGGTAGGCGTTCGCAAGGAATGCTTCATCCTGAAGCAGGTCGGCGGTCTCCAGAGCAGTCGCGGCGATCGGAACCACCATCTGGATCTGAGCGGTTCCGAGCCTCTCGCGCCAGACATAACACGGGAGGTACCCGTCCGCGCGCTGATGATGGAAGAACACGTCGTGATTCGCGCGCGCGATCGCCGGATCGACCCGGCCGTACACGAGTCCTTCCAACGGACCGCACTCCAGCCAGATCCCCGGATAGCTTCCGCCTTCGATCAGAACCGGATGGTCGTACCCATAAACCCGCGTGATATTGCCCGCCAGACCGGTGAGTGCGTCGGTATACCGAGTGCGAACGGCTTCACGGTTCATGCAGAACTCCTACCACAGACAGACACCGTGCGTCTCCGGCTGGCCCGCATCGGCGCCGACCCGAGTCCGGCCGCCAACGCCGGTCCAACAGCTCTCCACTTCCGCGTATCGCTTAGTCTCCCGGCTTGCTGACCTGGGACTCGGCAGTCAACGGCAATAGTCGGACTCCGTGCTCGTCACGACTCGACCCGGTCGAGCACCCAGAGGGTACCCGCCTCCACGAACCCCAGGCGGCGGGCAAGACTCTCCGATGCGACGTTGCTTTCAAGAGCTCCCCACACCGCGGACTTGCCCCTCTCTTTCATGAACC
>SKVA01000268.1 GCA_007129695.1 Spirochaetaceae bacterium
GAGCGCGTCGATCACAGGTTGGCGGTGGACCGCGAGCGCGTCGATCATGCTATCTACCCGCCGGGGTAACGGTGTTGCGTGCGATCCGTGCCAGGATGCGCATCCTCGTCGGCTTGACCTTCCGTCGGTACACCACGAAGGGGTCGGCCGCGATGCGGCGCGCGGTCCAGTTGTACATGTCGGATGCGGTCTGGATCGGAATGCGTACGCGACGCGGCAGATACCGGTAGCCGGCTTCCGCTCCGCGCTGCCACTCCTGGTAGCGGTCGAGTTGCGCGCGGATGAACCTGATGAACTCCGTCGCGTTGATCCGGGTCGTTGCCTCCCTGAGATCGGGGAGCGCCGTTTCCGATAGCGGAAGATAGATACGGCCGAGGCCGTTGTCCTCTTCGATGTCGCGAATGAAGTTGATGAACTGCATCGCTCTACCCTGCAGCCGTGCGGGCTCATCTGCCTCGGTGGGAATCGCGAGGATACGGTTCATGTAGAGCCCGATCACCTCCGCGCTGCCGTAGACGTACTCAAGCGTCTGATCGAGCGTTTCGTAGACGCGCTGCGACAGGTCACGCTCCATCGCGCCGAGAAACGCTTCGGTCCACGCATCGTCGAAACCGGCGCGATCAGACAGGGCCACGAACGAATCGATGATCTGGTCGCCGGTCGCCACCCCTGACCTGGCGCGTCGGTACGATTCGACGAAACGATGGAACCCCGCCGCATCCTGCGGGACTGCGTCGACGTAGTTGTCGGCGACGCGGACGAAGCCGTAGAGAACCGACACATCATCCCGGATCGAAGGTGGGAAAAACAGACTCGAGTTGAAGTACGTCGTGCTGCCCGAACGGAACACGTCGCGATGCGTGGTCGTGGCGTTCATTGCTCCTCCGCTGACAAGATAGCATGCTTCCTCTCAAAAGGAAATTATCTCAATAATGGGTTGCGCTGATCGAGCGCCGCTAGCCAAATTTCGCTCTGGAGACACTACTTGGCTCGGCTTGATTCTATCGGCGTCAATAACTAACAAAAAAACGGCGAAATCTTCCTGATTGGTTGACACGAGCTCAAAAACCATCTAAGTTCCAGCCTACTTTAGGGATGGCAACCGAACGTTGCCCTGGAATAGTACGAAAGGAGGTTGCATGAGCGTAGCTCAAATACCAGCGGCCCAGGTCATAGTCGAAGCAATCGAGCGCGAGGGGATCAAGCACATCTTCGGGCTACCGGGTGGTGCGGCGATCCCGATCTTCGACGCGCTCGTCGACTCGTCGGTCGAGCTGATTCTGACGCGGCATGAGCAAGGCGCGACGCACATGGCCGACGGCTACGCGCGCGCTACAGGAAAACCCGCCGTCGTGCTCGTGACGTCGGGTCCGGGAGCCACCAACACGATCACCGGGATTCTCACCGCGCAGATGGACAGCATTCCGATGGTGATAGTCTGCGGTCAGCAGACAACCAGTAACCTCGGTCTGGACGCGTTTCAGGAGGCCGACGTATCGGGCATATCGTATCCGGTCGTGAAGCACAGCTACCTGGTCAAAGACCCGAACGACATGGCGCGTGTGATGCGGGAGGCGTTCTACATCAGCAAGACCGGTCGTCCGGGCCCTGTTCTTGTCGACGTACCCAAGGACGTGTCGAGCGCGCTCGTCACTCCCGTCTGGGACGAACCGTTTCACCTGCCCGGGTACCATGTTCCTGGGCCGGGCGATCCGGCTGCCGTTGCCGAAGCTGCCCGACTGCTGCGCCGTGCGCGTAAGCCTATTCTGCTTGTTGGTCACGGCGCGGTCATCTCCGGCGCAGAGTCGGCCGTTGCGACGCTCGCCCAGACGATGCGGATCCCGGTCACGAACACGCTCCTGGGCAAGGGCTGTTTCCCCGAGACGCACGAACTGAGCCTGGGGATGCTCGGCATGCACGGTACCGCGTACGCGAACAAGGCGATCGTCGACTGCGACCTGGTCATGTCGATCGGTAGCCGATGGGACGACCGGATCGTTGGCAAGTACAGCGATTTCTGTCAGGACGCTGTGAAGATCCACATCGACATCGATGAGGCAGAGTTCGAGAAGACCCTCCACATGGACTGCTCGATCCATGGCGATGCGAAGCTCGTGATCGAGGAGCTTCTGGAACTCGTCGAGCCGGGCGACACCGAAGAGTGGCTGAAACAGATAAGGCGCTGGAAGCGCGACTTTCCGATGCGATTCAAGAAATCGGGCAAATTGCGCGCTGAGCATGCGATCGACGAGATCTACCGGCAGACCAACGGTCAGGCAATCGTGACGACCGACGTTGGGCAGCACCAGATGTGGGCGGCTCAGTACTATCTGGTCGATCGTCGGTTCCAGTGGATAACTTCCGGCGGTGCCGGCACGATGGGCTTTGGGCTTCCGTCGGCGATTGGCGCGCAGTTTGCGGAGCCCGACCGGACGGTAGTGACCATTGTCGGGGACGGTGGTTTCCAGATGACGCTTTGCGAACTCGCGACGGCCGCGGTTGCGAAACTGCCGCTGAAGATCATGATCATCAACAACCACTACCTGGGCATGGTGCGCCAGTGGCAGAACCTCTTCTACGATAACCGCTTGAGCGGCGTGGAGATGGAGGGCAACCCGGACTTCGTCAAACTGGCTCAGAGCTACGGAATCAAAGGCTTTCGAGTCCGCCGCAGCGCCGACGTTCGCCGAATCATCGCCGCCGCGCTCGCGTACAACGAAGGGCCGTGCGTCATCGACGTCGAGGTGGAAAAGGAAGACAATGTATTCCCGATGATTCCTGCCGGGGCGAGCCTCAGGGAGATGATCCTTGAGCCGCCCAAGCACAAGATGGCAAAACCTGTGGGGAGCACGTAATGACAACTACACAATCGCCGCCTGTCATCGATCCGGGCAAACCTGCTGCTGCGGCAGACATCGACCCGGGAGTGCTGGAGAAGCACACGATCAGCCTCTACGTAGCGAACAAGCCCGGTGCGCTGATCCGGATCGCGCTGGTCTTCGCCCGGCGGGGGTACAATATCGACAGCCTGGTAGTTTCGCCGTCTTCCGACCCCGACTTCTCGACGATGAACATCGCGGCGACCGGCCACCGCAAGACTCTCGACCAGATCATCAAGCAGCTGAACAAGCTCGTCGATGTCGTCCACGCGACCGACCATACGAATGACGACGTGATTCATCGCGAGCTCGCGCTGATCAAGATCAACTGCGATCCCGACCATCGCGGTGAAGTACTGCAATTGGCCAAGGCGCTCGATTGTGATACGGTCGATCTTGGTGACGGGAGCGTTACGATCGAGGCAACCGGTACGACCGACAAGCTCGACGCCGTCAGTCGTGTCTTCGAGCGCTACGGCCTGCTCGAGATGATCCGGACCGGAAAGGTCCTCATCGCGCGCGGAGACTCGGCCACCGCATAGGAGTCCTCATGTCCAAGAATCTGCTCAACAAGGTGTGGGATCTCCACACCGTCGACCAGCTGTCGACCGGTCAGGATCAGCTGTTCATCGGTCTTCACCTGATTCACGAGGTAACCTCTCCGCAGGCGTTCCAGATGCTCGAGGAGCGCGGCCTGCAGGTGCTCTACCCCGAGCGAACACTCGCGACCGTCGATCACATCGTCCCCACCGCGGATCAGTCGAGGCCGTTCGACGATCCGCTCGCTGAGGAGATGATGCGCGCGCTCGAGCAGAACACGCGCAAGCATGGCATCACCTTCTACCACCTGGGTACCGAACACCAGGGGATCGTTCACATAGTCGGGCCGGAGCTCGGCGCGACGCAGCCCGGCATGACGATCGCGTGCGGCGACTCGCACACCTCCACGCACGGCGCATTCGGATCAATCGCGTTCGGAATCGGAACGAGCCAGATCCGAGACGTGCTCGCGACCCAGTGTATGGCCGTCACGCGCCCTGAAGTGCGACGGGTACAGGTCGACGGTCTGCTCGGTCCAGGCGTGTACGCGAAGGACATCATCCTGCGCATCATCGCCGACCTTGGCGTCAAGGGTGGGATCGGGTACGCGTACGAGTTCGGCGGATCGACTATCGACGCGCTTTCGATGGAAGGTAGGATGACGATCTGCAACATGAGCATCGAAGGCGGCGCGCGCGTCGGGTACGTCAATCCGGACGCGACGACGTACGACTACATCAAGGGTCGTGAGTACGCCCCGAAGGCAGCCGTATTCGAGACGGCCGTGCAGTACTGGCAGAGCGTTGCGAGCGGACCCGACGCCGAGTACGACGATCGCTACGAACTGGACGCGACGACGCTCGAGCCAATGGTCACGTGGGGGATCAACCCGGGCCAGGCTATCGGCGTATCGCAGACGATGCCTCGCCTCGCCTCCCTGCCCGACTCTCTGCGCGATGTTGCGAAGTCGGCGTACGAGCACATGGGTTTCGCCGAAGCGGCCCCGATCGAGGGCACGCCGATCGACGTCGCGTTCATCGGATCGTGCACGAACGCCCGGCTGTCCGACCTGAGGGAGGCGGCGCGAGTCGTCGAAGGCAGGAGCGTTGCGAGCGGGGTTCGAGCATTCGTCGTTCCCGGCAGCAAGCAGGTCGCCAGACAGGCGGAGGCCGAGGGGCTACCGCAGGTGTTCGAGCGCGCTGGTTTCCAGTGGCGCGGGGCCGGATGCTCGATGTGTCTGGCGATGAACCCGGACAAACTCAACGGGCGAGAGATCTGCGCGAGCAGTTCGAACCGTAACTTCATCGGGAGGCAGGGTTCGCCGACCGGACGGACGCTCCTCATGAGCCCCGCGATGGTTGCCGCGGCTGCTCTCAACGGACGCGTGACCGACGTCAGATCGATAACGCCGGCGTCGGCGGCTTAGGGGGATTCATGGTCAAGCAGGGAGAAAAGGTACGCGTCGTGTCGGGCACGGCGGTCGTCGTCAGAGGGAACGAGATCGACACCGACCGGATAATCCCCGCGCGCTATCTGAAGGTCGTCACGTTCGACGGACTCGGCGAGTTCGCGTTTCGCGACGTGCGCTTCGCGCAGGACGGGTCCCAACTCGATCATCCGTTCAACCGGCCCGAGCATCAGGGCGCGCGAGTGTTGATCGTCAACAAGAACTTCGGGTGCGGAAGCTCGCGCGAACACGCGCCACAGGCGCTCCTGCGCTGGGGCATCCATGCGATCGTTGGAGAGAGCTTTGCCGAGATCTTCGCGGGTAACTGCAACGCGCTTGGCGTGCCGGCGGTCAGAGTGTCGGAGGCCGACGTTGAGCGGCTCATGTCGATCGTCGAGGCCGATCCGTCGATGACGGTCGATGTCGACGTCGACGCGCGAGAGGTTCGCGCCGGGGGGCTTCGCGTGTCCGCGTCGATCGCCGATGAGATTCGCGAGTCGCTGGTGACCGGCGTTTGGGATTCGACCGCCGCGTTGTTGGCGAATCGCGAGCGCATCGCGGAAACGGTGTCGAACCTGCCGTACATGAGCGGATTCTCCGCCTGACGGCCGGCCGCAAGGTAACCGACATGGAGCAACTGAACCGACGAAGTCGAGCCATGACCGAAGGCGTCGAGCGAACGGCGAACCGTGCGATGCTTCGCGCGGTCGGATTCACCGACGATGACTTCACGAAACCGATCATCGGCGTCGCGAGCGCAGACAGCGATGTCAGTCCGTGCAACGTACATCTCGGGCATCTGGCGGGCATGGTCGCAAAACACCTGAAAGCGGCCGGTGCGATGCCGATGACGTTCCATACGTTTGTGGTCACCGACGGCGAGGCGATGGGTCATGAGGGCATGAAGGCATCGCTGGTCAGCCGCGATGCGATCGCGGACGTCATCGAGCTCGTCGCGCGCGGCCACGCGATGGACGCGCTGATCGGGCTCGGCGGGTGCGATAAGACGATTCCGGGAACCGTGATGGGACTCGCGCGGATGGATGTTCCCTCCGTGTTCGTGTACGGCGGGACGATTCGCGCCGGGTTGCACAACGGCAAGCCTGTAGATATCGTCAGCGCGTTCGAAGCGGTGGGCGCGTACAGCGCCGGTCGGATCTCCGAGGCCGAGCGACACGCAATCGAATGCGCCGCGTGTCCCGGGGCCGGCGCGTGCGGCGGAATGTATACCGCGAACACGCTGGCGTCCGCGATGGAAGCGATCGGTATGAGTCTGCCTGGGTCAGCATCGGTACCCGCCGTGTCAAACGAGCGAGCCGGCGTCGTTGAGCGGAGCGCCGCCGCACTGATGGACCTGGTCCGGCGCAACATCACTCCGCGGCAGATCATGACGCGCAAGGCGTTCGAGAACGCGATCCGTGTCGTGATGGCTCTCGGCGGGTCGACAAACGCGGTGCTGCACATGCTCGCGCTCGCGCGCGAGGTCGATGTACCGTTGTCGATCGACGATTTCAATGCGTTCAGCGACACGACGCCGATTCTCTGCGACATGAAGCCTGCCGGGCGGTACGTGATGGAGAATCTTCATGCGATCGGGGGCGTCGGGCTCGTGATGAAGATGCTCCTCGACGCGGGGATGCTCCACGGTGAGTGCATGACCGTTTCGGGACGTACCCTCGCCGAAAACCTGAAAGACGTCGTCGTCAATCTGGACGGTCAGGATGTCGTGAGGCCGCTGTCGGCGCCCGTGAAGAAAACCGGTCCGATCGTGATCCTCAAGGGTAACCTGAGCCCCACCGGCGCGGTGCTCAAGACGTGCGGGTTGCAGGAAGTCGTTCACACCGGACCCGCGCGCGTGTTCGACGCCGAGGAGGAGGCACTCGACGCGATCCTCGACGGTCGGATCGTCAAGGGCGACGTCGTGGTGATTCGCTACGAGGGGCCGAAGGGCGGCCCCGGCATGCGGGAGATGCTCGGGCCCACGTCGGCGATCGCAGGAGCCGGGCTCCTCCACGATGTAGCACTCATCACCGACGGGCGGTTCTCAGGGGGCAGCCATGGAATGGTCGTCGGCCACGTGACGCCAGAGGCGCAGGTCGGCGGGCCGATCGGGCTGTTGCGCGAGGGCGATGTTGTGACGATAGACAGCAATCAGAAGCTGCTTCGCGTCGATCTCAGCGACGACGAACTAGCGGCTCGCCGTGCCGCATGGCAGGCCCGACCGATCAAGTACGAGCGGGGTGCGCTCGCGAAGTTCGCGCGGCTCGTGTCGTGCGCGAGCGAAGGCGCCGTGACCAGCTAGGCCCCATACGAGAAAGGCCCGACCGGTTAATTGCTTACCAGCCGGGCCTTTACGATGATGGGCGGTATTGGATTCGA
>SKVA01000476.1 GCA_007129695.1 Spirochaetaceae bacterium
CTATGACGATCACCGTGTCGTCTCGCGCCATCCACCGTCCCGTGACCGCGGCGATCGCGTCGGAGTACTTCATCGACGTGAACGCGTCGAAGTCGTCGCGCTCTGCGTACCGCAGCGACGCGAGCTCGGCCCCGTCGCTTCGAACGCCGATCGAGACCGTGTCCGCGCCGGGCCAGAGCTCGGGCCGGACCGTCGGCGGATCGCCGGTCGTGCAGCGCGCCACCGCTCCATCGACCGCCGTCTGCGCGATCCCACCGATCCGGTCGACAGAGTCGGCGGTCGCGTTTCCGACGGCGGCAAGCGACTTCGGGAACGCGGTGAGCGCGTCGCGCGACAGCCACTCGGCTTCCTCTTCGCTGCCGCGGTAGCCGTACCGACTCCCGGGCTGATCGCCTCCGTGGTGGAAGTGGCGGTAACACTTCGCTTCGACGAGCACCGGGCCGCCCCCGTCGCGCATCGATGACGCGACCGTGGTGAAGACCGAATGGATCGCTGCGACATCGTAGCCGTAGACCTGGTACGCGGGCATCTCGTACGCGGCGGCGAGCTCGACCAGTTCGGTCGCCGCGGTCGCGTCGTGGACCGACGTCGCGACCGCGTACTGGTTGTTCTCTACGACGAAGATCACCGGGAGTTTCCAGAGACTCGCCAGGTTGCACGCCTCGTGAAACGCCCCCTGGTTCACCGCACCGTCGCCCATGAACGCGGCGACGACGCCACGGCCTCCCATGCGACGCTCGGTGAGCGCCGCGCCGACCGACAGCGGAACGCCTCCCGCGACGATCGCGTTCGTGCCGAGTACCCCGGCGTCGCGGTGGCGCAGGTGCATCGATCCGCCGCGACCACCGCACCAGCCCGGCGCCAGGCCCATGATCTCTGCGAGCGTCCGGTAGATCGCGTCGGCGGCGACATCAGGCAGGTCGTGCACCGCTGGATCCCAGCCGTCCGGAAGGACGTACTCCAGGATCTTCGCGAGCGAGATGTGGTGCGCGCGGTGACTCCCGGTGATTTTGTCGTACGGTTCCATCGCCGCGATCGACGCCGCGGCGATCGCCTCCTGTCCGATGCTGATGTGGATCGGCCCCCAGACGCAGTCGTGGCCCTTCAGATCGATCACCGCCCGCTCGAACGCATTTATCGCAGACATCGTGAAGAGCACGCGTCGTGCGGTGAGTGGCGCGATCGCGCCGACGTCGTCGGCGGTCGACGTGACGAGCTGCGGCTGGATCAGCCTGCCGATTGGTTCGTGGTTCATGCGCGTCGCTTCCGCTTCAGCCCGCGAACCGGTGCTGCGGCACGCCGGGCACATCGACGCGCGCGTGGAACAATCCGCCGGCGGTCGGCTGCGACGCGCGCTGCGCTTCGTTGAGCCCGACGCTCGCGGTCGTGATGTAGAGGTCGCGAAGATCGACGCCGCCGAGCGCGCACGACGTGACGTTCGACGCGGGGAGCTCGATCGATTCCAGTACCTCCCCGGTACTCGGGTCGAACCGGCGCGCGGCCGACCCTCCCCACATCGCGATCCAGAGCATGCCTTCGGAGTCGATCGTCATCCCGTCTGGAAACCCCATACCATCCGGGACCTCGAACGCGACGCGACGCTTCGTGATGTCACCGGTGGCGCGGTCGTAGTCGAAGCCCTGTACCGCACGCGTCGGCGTGTCGATGTAGTACATCGTCCGCTCGTCGGCGGTCCAGACGATGCCGTTGGAAACGGTGATTCCGGTGAGCATTTGCCGGTGCGAACCGTCCGCCTCCACGCGGTAGAGCGCCGAGCCCTCCTTGACTCCCTTCGTGCTGATCGATCCGACCCAAAGCCGGCCGTTCGGGTCGCACTTGCCGTCGTTCATCCGGCTGTCGGCGGGCTCTTCGTCGAAGGTGCAGAGCGCCTGCTCGGCTCCCCCCGGCTCATCAACAATTACGGCACCACGCCCGACGGCCATCACGACCCCGCCAGAGGCGCGTGGGACGACCGTGCCGACGCGATCGGAGGTCGCGTCAACTCGTTCGCTCTGCGTCCGCGGATCGTAGACGCGCAGCTGGCGTCCCTCGATATCGACCCAGTAGAGGACTCCGGCCTGGTCGTCCCAGTACGCGCCCTCTCCGAGTTTCGCCTTCGCGTCGATGATCAGCTCTGCGGTCATGGTCTCCTCCTGATCCGGATCCGTCATATTGTATACGATTCTGAGGCAATGTTCAACAATCTTTGGGCATTTCGGGAAGCTTCACGAGTCCGGGTGGTGTTGTTCGAGCTCGTCGATCGTTCGGGGCCAGTCGTCCTTGAGCAGGCGTGAGAGCGCGTGGTCGGCGTACACCGTTCCGCCGGTCTGGCAGCGCGGGCAGTAGTTCGCCTCGTTCTCCGCGTAGCGGATTCGTTGGACGTTCGTCGCGCCGACCGTCGTTTCGCGCAGCGCCTCGATGTAGTTCACGATGTCGGGCAGTTCGGGCACTCGTCGATCGTATCACGCGCATGCGCCAAGGTCATCGGCATCTACCAGCGACTGTTCCTCCGTGGTATCCTCCTCGCGTGGGTCCGACGCGATCGCGACACGACGAGTCTCTCCACGACCGTCTTACACGTGCGGTACGCAGGAGCCATGAGCGTGAGAAAGAGACCGAGCGCGTGCGTCGCGAGCAGCGGTACCGGGCCGCGCTTGCCGAAGTCGATCGACTGGTCGCGCGTTTTCATCAGATCGACCCCGGACTGGGACGGGTGGTGCTGTTCGGCTCCCTGGCGCAAGGCGTCCCGCGCAATCCCGACTTCGACATCGACCTTTCATTCGAGGGCCGGGAGTACTACCGTTGCGTTGCAGAGGCGCTCAACAGCGAGTTCGACGTGGACCTGGTCGACTACCGGGTCGCCGCAGACCATATCCGCGAGGCGATCGATAGGGATGGGAGGGTGGTGTATGCGCCTGACGTCTGATGCTGTATCGGCTCTTGTGTCGCAGCTCGAAAAAGAGTTTCGATCGATCGAGGAGAACTGGGACCTGAACACCGTAGCGTGGGAGCGCATCGAGCACGGGGCCGACCACCCGCTCGACTGGGCAGCACTGGGGTACACGCTGCACGCGGCCTATACCGCGATGGAGAACTACTTCCTCCGCGTCGTGAAGGCGTTCGAGAACGACGTTCCCCGCGAGTCCTGGCACCGGGAGGTGCTCGATCGAATGCAGTTGGAGGTCTCCGGTGTCCGCCCTGCGCTGCTCGATCGGGATTCCACCCGTCTGATCGATGAGCTTCGCGCGTTTCGACACGTCTTTCGTTCGCTCTACGACGAGCGCCTCGATCCGGAGCGGCTTGCGCTCCTCCAGCGTCGCGCACCGACGGCCCGAGCCGCATTCGCGCGTGCTCATGAGGCCTTTCTCCCGAAGGTAGTCGCGTTGATCGAGGAACAGTGAACGGAGCTGTACCGCCTTCCGGTGCCGACCCGCCGGTCGGTCCAGGCCGGGCGCTCTCCGAGAACGAGCGCAAGATACTCACCGCGATCGGCATCCACGGCCCGCGGACAAAGCGCGACATCTGCCGGCAGACGTCGATCGCGTGGGCGACCGCGGTCAAGCTGGTCGGCCGTCTGGTCGGCGACGGGTTCCTGCGCCAGGTGGGGATACTCGAGCAGCCCCGAGTCCAGGGGCCCGATTCGACCGTTTTCGACCTGGCGTCCGACTATCCGCTCGCGGTTGGCGTCGACGTGGAGTACGCGAACACTCGCGCGATCGTGACGGACCTGCGCGGCGGGGTTCGCTCGGCGCATCTGGCCCCGACGCCCCGCTTCTCCGACGCGCGCCGGGTCGCCGAGCACACATCGCGTGTCGTGGACGCTGCGATCGCCGCCGCCGACGTCGATTCGGCCAGGGTCGTCGGCGTCGGTGTCGGGCTTCCGCGGTTCCTGATCCGCGACGATCCGGATCTCTTCGCTTCCGTCGGCGCGTCGATCGCCGCTACGCGGAACAGTCGCATCGTCGTCGACGACGTTGCGCGCGCGTACGCGCTTGCGATGGAGTTCGAGCGACGGTCGCACGCGAGCTTCGCGGTCGTGACGATCCGGTCGGGGGTCGGACTGGGGCTGTCGGTCGACGGCCGGCTGTTCCGTGGCGACAGCAACCACGCGGGGCTTCTGGGACACATGGTCGTGCGCCCCGGCACGACCGGGAGCTGCCCTCACTGCGGACGCTCCGGGTGTCTGGAGCAGTTCGTGAACGACACGCTCGTCACCGCGGAGCTCCTGGAAGCCGCCGCTTCCGGCGCTCCTGACGCCACAGCCGAACTCGCCGATCGTGCCGACGCGCTCGCGCACGCGCTCTCCTTCCTGATCATGGTTACGAACATCACGGAGATCTTCGTCGCAGCGCAGCTCGGGGAGTACGGATATCTCTTTGCCGACGCGGTCCGATCGGCGCTGTCGCGCTACGTAGCACCGTTCGTGCCGTGCCGCGTCGAGTTCGTGCCGCTCTCCGCCGACCGCTTCGCGCTCGGCGCAGCCTTCTTCGTGCTGCGCGACTACTTCAACTACGAGCTGGAGTAGCCCCCGGTCAGCTCGCGTTCAGGTAGTTCCCGCCGCAGATCACGATGCACTGACCGGTCACGTAGTCGGACAGATCGGTGCAGAGGAACTCGACGACCTTTGCGACGTCGAGCGGCTTGCCCAGACGCCGGAGCGGAATCCGCTCGGCCGCGTCTACGCGGTCGGGGAACTGCGCGAGCGCGCGGCTGCTTGCGATCAGCGACGGCGCGATGCAGTTCACGTTGATGCCGTCGGGACCGAGCTCGTGCGCGAGCGACCGCGTGTACCGCAGGATCGCCGCCTTCGCCATCCCGTAGCTCGTGAACGTCGTGCTGCCACCGAACGCCGCCGTCGAACTGAAGTTCACGATGCGACCCCCGCCACGCGCCCTCAACAGCGTCGCCGCGGTCTGGCAGCAGTAGATCGTGCTCTTCATGTTCACGTCCATGATGAAGTCGAAGTCGTCGATGTCCATCGTCGACGCGGCGCTCCGCTCGGGAGGGCGCAGCATCCCGCCGGCGTTGTTGACCAGGATGTCGACTCCGCCGAGCTCCGCTGCCGCGCGCGCGAACATCGCGTCGACGGCCGCGCGGTCGGTCACGTCGGCCGCGATCCCGATCGACCTGACCCCGAATGCGCGACACTCGTCGGCGACCGACGGCGCGGAGAGCTCCTCCCCGAACTCGGCTGCCGCGTCGAGCCTGATGTCGTTCACGACGACGTCCGCCCCCAACTCAGCGAGCCGCAGCGCGCACGCGCGACCGAGCCCGCGTCCCGCGCCGGTGACCACCGCAACCTTCCCGATCAGTTTTCGCTCCATGCTACGCCTCCGCCGATCTGCGCCCGCCGCTCACGCGCGTGCCGCCTGAGTACGCCGATTCGATCGCGGAAAGGTTTGCGATGCTCTCCCGCAGGCGCGCCGTCTCCCACGCTACCGCCGCGGCGGACTCGACCTGGTCGATCGACCATCGTTCGATCGGCGTCTGCCACGACTCGTCGTCAGCGGACTCACCGCGATCGCGGACCAGCTTCATGACCGGAGCGAGCGTGCGTGCGTCGCGCGGACCGAGTCCGTCCCAGAACGCCTGCGTGAAGATCCGGATGTGACGCTCGCTGAGCGCGGCCATCTCGATCCCGCGTGGGATCTCGGGTCGCTCCTCCAGGATCGGCCAGAGCGCGGCAAAGTCGATCACTCCCGATCCGATCGCGCAGTGGACCAGCCGGTAGCCCTCGTTCGTGTTGATCATCCGGTAGTCCTTCAGGTGTACGTCGACCAGGAAGGGGAGCACGCGCCGGGCGAACTCGATCGGATCCTCCGCGACCGACAGAGGGTTTCCGGTGTCGAGCGTGACGCCGACCTCGCTGCTTCCGACCGCGTCGCAGATCTCGACCAGATCGTACGAGTCGCAGTCCTGGTGATTCTCGACGCCGATCCGGACGCCGTGTTCGGTCGTGACCTGCGCAAGCTCTCGCAGCCGTGCGATAACCCGGCGCTTGTAGTCGCCCCAGCCGGCCAGGCCGCCGACCGGCTCTCGATCGCCGCAGAGCAGACCGCTCGACGTGCATCGGAACCGGGTCGCGCCGATCGCCCCGGCCAGCTTGATCTGCCGCTCGACGTCGGTCGCGGTCATGATGTTCGGCCCGGCCACGACGACCTCTACGCCGTGCCGGCGGGCCTCTGTGGTGTACTCGGTCAGACCACCGACGTCCAGGTCGGCCGACACGTACGTCAGCGGGACCTCGACCGATGACAACCCGGCATCGATCGCGAGCGCGAGCAGCGCGTCGGCGGCAAGCGGATCGGGATTGGCCATAGCCGTCCCGCGCCCGGCCGCGCCCGTCGCGTACTGGATGCCGTACATGCAGATTCCGAAGCGATGACGTGGGTTCATCCGCTCCTCCCCGGCGCATCGTAGCACGCTCCCGGGGATCGACGCATGTGGTTGTGCGCTGCCCGATGTCATTTCTCCCGGTTTATCCCGATCGGACCGACGGCGCCGCTTGAGGCCGGCCCCGCCTGAGGGTACAATCACGGAAGCGTTGGTGCCGGCTCGGGCGACCGGCGGTCCACGTCCGATGGAGGGACCATGGCACGACTCGACGGACAGGTAGCGGTCGTCACCGGATCGACCAGCGGAATCGGGGAGGGGATCGCGGTCGCACTCGCGCGCGAAGGCGCCGCGGTTGTCGTGAGCGGCAGGCGCGCCGACCGCGGCGAGTCGGTCGTCCGGCGGATAGTCGACTCCGGAGGGAGGGCGGTGTTCCACCGGGCCGACCTCTCCGATGCGCGCGAGTGCGCGCCGCTCTGTGCCCGTGCCGTCGACGAGTACGGAGGCCTCGATATCCTCGTCAACAACGCCGGCATATTCCCGGTCATCACGCTCGAAGAGACGACGATCGAACAGTGGGACCAGGTCTTCAACCTGAACGCACGTGCGGCGTTCTTCTGCACTCAGGCCGCGGTTCCGATGATGCGCAGGCGTGGCGGCGGATCGATCGTGAATATCGGGTCGACGCACCCATTCGGAGTCGGAACCGGCCAGTTCATCTACGGAATGAGCAAGGGCGCGCTCCATACGATGACCCGGAAGCTCGCGATGCTGCTCGCGCCCGACAAGATCCGCGTGAACTGGATCTCCGTCGGCTGGGTCCTCTCCGAGGAGGAGCGCCGGTTGCGTAACGTGCCCGACGACGACGCTGACTGGATCGCTGAGAACCAGGAA
>SKVA01000308.1 GCA_007129695.1 Spirochaetaceae bacterium
CAAGCCTCACCGTCCCGATCAGTCGCGGCCGCCTCGCGCTCGGCACGTGGCAGGGCATCTATCTTTGCGAGCACCGAGACCGCGGTGGCTCACGGTCGATCGTGATCACTGTTCTGGGGTAGGGTCGCGCTGCTCCGCCCGTCCGATCGCACCCAATCGAGCTCGCCCGCGCCATGCGGCACGTACAGATTGTCTGTTTAGCTCGCGATGGCTACCTTCTCGTCAGACAGGAAAGAATGTTCAAAGCAGCCGTACAGTTGGCGGAACAAGGGTGGCATTTCCTCAGGCGACGACACTCGTCTAGCGGGTACCACCGCTTCGACGGCACCGTTGAGGAGGTCCTTCGCCAGATTGTCATGGCCAACTGGAACGGCACGTATCTGAGCTGCGGGACCGGGAATCACACCATCGTCTACGTTCGCGACGTGGCGATTTCCGCGGAAGCGCTGATTCAGACCGGGTTCTGCGACCAGGTTCGCCAGACCCTGCTCTACATGATCGACGCTTTTCGGAGGGCCGGGAAAATCACGACCACGGTCAATCAACACGGCCAGGCGTACGATGCGTTCGAGTACGGCTCGGATAGCCTGGCGTACGTGATGCGGATGATTCGCCTCACCGACTCGTACGACCTGGTTCACAAGGACGCCGACCTGTTCCGACGCGCGGTCGAGCGCTATCGCAGGCTCGTGATCGACCCCGGAACGGGGCTGGTGCGACACGACCGGAGCTTCTCAACGCAGAAGGACTTTCACACGCGACGTGGCTGCGCCTACGACAACGTCTGCCTGCTCCTGCTCAGAGACGAACTGCGCAGCGCGCGCGAAGCCGGTGTAGACCTGCCCGATCCGTTCACGACGTTCGGAGACCTGACGGCTCGTTTTGCCGATCAGTTCTGGACCGGAAGCTACTTCCGTGACACGCTCCGGGGCGCGCCGTACGTCGCCTCCGACGCAAACCTCTGCCCGTACTTCTTTGGCGTCATCGATGACAAAGAGATGGCGTACTCATCGATCCGGGCGGTCCAGCACGCGAAGCTCGATACCCCGATACCCGTATCGTACACCAGGGTGCGGATTCGTCGAACGGAGAACCCGGTCTTGAGATTCCTGTCACCGAACTATCAAGGCAACTCGGGCTGGACACTGCTCAGCGGCATCTACCTCACCGTGCTCGCACGGTTCGACCACCCGGACACCGACCGCGTCGCACGCTTCTTCTACGATCTCATCGATCGGGAACGGACATGCCTCGAGCTCTACGATCCCAAAGGAAAGCCGTACAAGACCTGGGGGTACCGCACCGACGAGGCGATGCTGTGGTCCGCGATGCTGTACGCGCAATTGCAGAACCAGGGGCTGCTCAAACAGCCCACGGCAGCGCCCGCCTACACCGTCACGGTCACCGGCAACGCATCGTAGTCGATCGGACCGTCTTCCACCAGGTGGCACGCGACCGATTGGTGATCGCTCAACACGTGCTGCGCGGGCTTGTCGGCCGCGCACCGCTCCATCACGAACGGACAGCGCGTGTGGAACGGACAGCCGGCAGGCGGGTTGATCGGCGACGGAACGTCACCGACGAGCGGCACCGGGCGGCTTCGCTGCTTCGGATCGGGGATCGGAATCGACGACAGGAGCGCGCGCGTGTACGGATGCTGCGGGTTGCGGAAGATCGTACGCGTGTCACCGATCTCCGCGATCTGCCCCAGGTACATCACGATGATCCGGTCTGAGATGTGGCGGACGACGCCAAGATCGTGCGCGACGAAGATGTACGTGAGCCCGAGCTCGCGCTGCAGCTTCTTCAGCAGGTTTATGACCTGCGCCTGCACCGACACATCGAGCGATGAGACCGCCTCATCGCAGACGATCAGCTTCGGTTCGACCGACAGCGCGCGCGCGATCGCGATCCGCTGACGCTGTCCGCCGCTGAACTCGTGCGGGTAGCGGTCGATGTGCTCGGCCTTCAGCCCTACCATCTCCAGAAGCTCGATCACGCGCTCGCGCCGGCGCGGTTTGTCGACGACGTTCTGGATCGACATCGCTTCGTTGAGAAGCTGCGAGATCGTCTGTCGCGGATTGAACGACGAATACGGGTCCTGGAAGATGATCTGCATGTCGCGGCGGCGATGGCGCAGCGCACTGCGCGGCAGCTCCAGCAGGTTGTCTCCATCGAAGTACACCTCGCCCGACGTCGGTTCCTGAAGCCGCAGGATCGACCTTCCGGTCGTCGACTTGCCACACCCCGACTCTCCGACGATGCTGAGTGTCTCTCCCGGGTAGACGTCGAACGTGATACCGTCGACCGCCTTCACGACGTTCTGTACGCGGCCCAGAACGCCACCGCGAATCGGAAAGTACTGCCGGAGTTCTTTCACCCGCAGGAGCGGTTGCCGATCACTCATTGGCCGCCTCCTGTTCAGAGCGCGCGGCGGCCCACTGCGGCGTGTACATCCAGCAGCTCACGGTGCCGCTTCCTTCCGGTGTCAGCGTCGGTCGATTTGCGTGGCAGAACGGCGTCGCGTGCGTGCAGCGGGGTGCGAACGTGCACCCCGACGGCAGATTGAGCGGGGTCGGAACGCTGCCTGGAATCGCGTTCAGCTCGTCCTGCTCACCGACGTGCAACGGCAGGGAGTTCAGCAGGCCGATCGTGTACGGGTGAAGCGGTCGCTCAAAGAGCGCCTCGACGCTGTTATACTCGACGATCTTGCCCGCGTACATGACCGCGACGTTATCGCAGGTCTGCGCGACGACACCAAGATCGTGCGTGATGAGCAGAATCGCGAGCCCGAACTCTTGCTGAAGCCGCTTCAGGAGGTCCAGGATCTGCGCCTGGATCGTCACGTCGAGCGCGGTCGTCGGTTCGTCTGCGATCAGGAGCGCCGGATTGCACGCTATTGCAATTGCTATCATCACCCGCTGACGCATACCGCCGGACAGCTGAAACGGGTATTGCGCCGCACGGCTGCGCGGCGACGGTATTCCAACCAGGTCGAGCATATCGATCGCCTTGGCCATCGCCGCGCGGCGGTCGAGGCCGTCGTGAATGCGGATCGCCTCGGCGATCTGCTCGCCGACCGTGAACACCGGGTTGAGCGACGTCATCGGCTCCTGAAAGATCATCGAAATCTGCTGCCCGCGGAGCGCTCGCATCTCGTGTTCGCTCTTCGGCAACAGACTCTCGCCGCGAAGAAGGATATCGCCCCCGACGATCCGACCGGGAGCGCTCAACAGACGCATGATCGACAGCGACGTGATGCTCTTGCCGCACCCCGACTCGCCGACGATCCCGAGCGTCTCGCCTTGGTGCACGACGAAGTTCACGCCGTCGACCGCCTTCACCTCTCCCTGGTCGGTGAAAAACGACGTACGTAGATCGCGCACTTCCAGGAGCGGCGCGGCGCCGGGCGACGCGCCCTGCAACGAGTTCATCTCCATCACGACAGCTCTATCCGCTTGTTCAGGAACCGGTACGTCACGTCGACGACCAGATTCACCATCATGAACGACACCGACGCGACGAGCACCGCACCCTGCACGACCGGGAAGTCGCGCGCGGCGATCGCACCGACCATGAGTCGACCCAGGCCGTTGATCGCGAAGACGGTCTCGGTGAGAACCGATCCGCCCAGAAAGAATCCGAACTGCAACCCGACGACGGTGACGACCGGAATCAGCGCGTTACGCAGCGCGTGCTTGTTGATCACGATCGCCTCGCGAACGCCCTTCGCGCGGGCGGTGCGGATGTAGTCCTGCCCGATGACCTCGAGCATGCTCGAACGCGTCATCCGCGCGATGACCGCGGCACCGGCGGTGCCAAGCGTAATGACCGGGAGGACCGCCTGCTGCAGCGTCCCCCACCCTGCCGCGGGGAGCCAGAACAGTTGCACGCTGAACCAGAAGATCAGCATGATGCCCAGCCAGAAACTCGGCATCGACAGACCAAACAGCGCGACCAGCATGATCGCCGTGTCCAGCAGCGAATGCCGCCAGACCGCAGAGACCACCCCCGCGGTCACGCCGATGAAGACCGCCAGCATGATACTCATCGTCGCCAGCTGGAGCGTCGTCCAGTAGCGCGACGTGAATATCTCCTGCGTGACCGCTCGGTTGTTCCGGACCGAACTGCCCAGGTCGCCCTGCAGCGCGTTACCCAGGTAGCGCAGGTACTGGATATGGAGCGGATCGTTCAGCCCCAGCCGCTCGCGCATTCGCTCCAGCTGCACGGGAGACGCCTGCTCGCCCGCCATGATCATGGCGGGGTCACCGGGGACCAGATGGAGCAGTGAGAACACCAGAAACACGACGCCCAGCAGGACCGGGATCATCTGTAGCAGCCGTCGCGCGATGTAGACGCCTAAGGACATTGCTCTCCCCCCGCCTACTTCAGCCTGGGGTCGAGCGCGTCGCGCAGCCCGTCCCCGAGCAGGTTGAACGATAGAACCGCGAGCATGATCGCGAGCCCCGGAAAGAGCGTCACGTGAATCGCGTTCCAGATGAAGTCGCGCCCGGCGGCGAGCATCAGGCCCCATTCCGGGATCGGCGGTTGCGCGCCCAGGCCCAGGAAGGACAGACCGCTCGCGATCAGAATCGCGGTCGCGATGTAGAGCGTCGCCTGGACGATGATCGGCGACAGAACGTTCGGCAGAACGTGCTGCGCCAGGATCTTCACATCGCGCGCCCCAAGCGCACGGATCGCCTCGACGTACTCAAGGTTGCGTACCGCGAGCGTCGATCCGCGCACGATGCGCGCGAACGTCGGTACGGAGAAGATCGCGATCGCGATCACGACATTGTCGAGCGACGCGCCCAACGCGCTGACGATCGCGAGCGCGAGCAGGATCCCGGGAAAGGCGAGCAGAATGTCCATCATCCGCATGATCAGCGCGTCGACCCACTTTCCGTAGTACCCGGCGACGATGCCGAGCGTGACTCCGATGATCATGCCGAAGAAGACCGACCGGAACGCGACCCAGAGCGTGACCTGCGTCCCGTAGATGACGCGACTGTAGACGTCGCGGCCCAGGTTGTCCGTGCCAAACCAGTGCTCGCTCGACGGCGGCGCGAAGCGGTTCGTCGGGTTCTGATACCGTGTCGGGTGATGCGTGGCAAACAGCGACGGCGCGGCGGCAACGACGAGCAGCAGAATGATGTACGCGCCACCGACTACTGCGGCCCGGTTCGCAAGGAGCTTACGCAAGAGCGTCCGGCCCCTACCGATCGGCGCAATTCCGGGCTGAGCAACAATGCTGCCGGTATCGTCGGTAAACGACGACGAGAGTGACTGGCTCACCTGTACCTTCCTGACACCGGAGAGCCCCATCCGGGGACTCTCCGGAAGAGATGCCCGATCCGAACGGATCGGGCAGAGATTATTAGCGGTTAACGATGACGTTTCGGATCAGCATCGTGTTGTCGGGGTGGTGAGCGTACCCCGTGACGCCGTCGGCGAGCGCGATCATCCACTTCGGATGGTAGAGGTTCAGCATCGGAGCCTCCTCAACCAGGATCTCCTGCGCCTCACGATAGAGCCGCGCGCGCGCCGTAAGGTCGGCCTCGCGTCGGCCAAGGTCAAGGAGCTCGTCCACGCGATCGCTCGCGAAGAACGACCGGTTTCCCGCCGCGCCGTGGTTCGACGAGTGGAGCAGCGCGTACATACCGTAGTCGGCGTCCGCGGTTACCGTGACCCATCCAAGGATGAACATGTCGTGCAGGCCTTCGGCGGTCTGCGCAAGGTACGCGCCCCACTCGAGGACCTCGATGTTCACCGTTACACCGACCTCGGCCAGGTTGTTCTGGACGATCTCGGCGATCGCGATGCGGGTCGGGTTGTCGTTCGTCCACAGCGTCGTCGTGAAGCCGTTCGCGAATCCCGCCTGCGAGAGCAGCTGCCGCGCGCGCGCCGGATCAAACGGGAGCGAACTCAGCGTCGGGTGGAAGCCGAACACGCGCTCGCTGATCGTGCCGATCGCCGTGACGCCGGCGCCCTCGACGATACCGTCGATCATCGACTGCCGGTCGATCGCCATCGACACCGCCTGCCGCACGCGCACGTCGTCGAACGGAGCCTTGTTCACGTTGAAGCCGATGTAGTTGAGGCTCAGGCTGTCGAAGAGCTCAAGGTTCATCGACCGGGACGCCTCTACGCGCGCCATGCTCGCGGGCTGCATGATCTCCGCGATGTGCGCGTCACCGCGCTCGACCAGAGCCAGTCGCGTGCTCTCTTCGGGAACGACGCGGAACGTCACGGTGTCGGACGTCGGAGCATCGCCCCAGAAGCCGGCGTAGCGCGCGACTACGACTTCGTCGCCCGGATCCCACGAAACGAAGGAGAACGGACCGGTACCGACCGGCTCGACCTCGTCAAAGCCTGCCGCCCGAAGCGCGCGCGGACTGATGATGCCGGCCGCGTCGTGAGCAAGGTGGCTCAGGATCGGAACGAACGGGAAGTCGGTCGACACGCGGACGGTGAAGTCGTCGACGACCGTGACGGCGTTGACCATCGTGAACAGGAACGCGCGCTGCGAACCCATCTCAGGATCGCGGACGCGGTCCAGGCTCAGCTTGACCGCCTCGGCGGTGAACGGCGTTCCGTCGTGGAACGTGACGCCGCGGCGTAGCTCGAACTCCCAGGTCGTGTCATTGACCAGGTTCCACTCAGTCGCCAGCCCCGGCTGCATGACCATGTCCTCGTCGAAGTAGACGAGTGTGTCGTAGATCAGCGAACGCACGGCGCTCGACGGCGAGTCGTTCGACCCGTGCGGATCCAGACTGACGATGTCCGAGTTCCTGAGAATAATCAGGTCCTGCCCGGCGGTCGCGGCTGCCCGCTGCGGCTGTCCGGTCGCGAACAGCGCGGTCCCGGTGACCATGAACAGCGCCACGAGTCCCAGCACGGCTGCGCGTCGAAGCCCAGTTCGTGAAGTAGTCATACCTCATTCCTCCTACTTTGAAATGATGCAGTCAGTATACTCACCGACGCCCGCGGCGAAAAGCGAAATGGTTGGGCCAGCCTCCGGTTACTGGGGGCCCGGCTACGCCGCCGGGTCGGCTCCGGGGTTCCGTCCGGCCGAAGCGGCCGGACCCCTTCGGGCCCTCCGCGCCCCTGGCCCCGCGAGCGGCCCGCAGCGCCCCCCCCCACCACGTTGTAGGGGAAAGTCCACGGCGTCACGGGACCGGCGGCCAGTCGATGTCGGCGCCTGTTCCGGATACCGGCCCGGAGAA
>SKVA01000037.1 GCA_007129695.1 Spirochaetaceae bacterium
AGATCCAGACCAGATCGGCCTGCCGTTGCTGCAGCATCGCGAGCAGGTCGTTGCCTGCGGGAACGTACCGGATTCCGGCTGGGCTGCCGCCCGCGCACGATACGATCGCGTTGAGCGTAGGCTCCTCGAACGGCGACTGGAACGTTCCGTACGTGAGTCCTGCGAACTGCGACGCGCTGGTGATGCCGTCCTGCGCTCGAGTCGCGAAGCCCGACGTATTGGTCTGCAGCAACGCGGCGATCGACACGATCGGGATACCGTCGGCGCGCAGGAGCGTCACGTTCTCCTGGAACTCGACTCCGTAGTCGGCCCGCCCCGCGGTTACCGCCCCGGCGGCGAACACCTCTCCCGGTTCGATGATCCGCACGCGAAGCCCTTCGTCTTCGAAAAAGCCGCGGTCGCGCGCGACATAGAGCCCGACGTGATTCACGTTCGGGACCCAGTCGAGCATCAACGTCACGTCCTCGAGTCCGTCGGCCTCGGCCCGCCCGGTTGCGAGTATCGGTGCGACTCCGACGGTGATCAAAACAGCCGCGATCACGGCTGACAAAACTTTGGTACGCATAGCGCCTCCCATCAATAGATTCCTTTCTCCATCCACTGTTCGCGTTCGGTCGCGCGATTCCACGGCAACACGATCCGCTCGACCACGAAGACGATTGCGAACAGTGAGATGCTTATTGCGGTTGTGATCATCATTGCCAGAAAGACCTGATCGGTCTGGAGCGCGTTCTTGCTGCGCAGCATGTAGAGACCCAGGCCGACCGAACCGCCGATCCATTCGCCGATCGTCGCGGCAACCACGCTGTAGGTCACCGACAAGCGCAACCCGCTGAAGAAACTCGGGGCCGCGGCCGGCAGCCGCACGCGCATCCATATCTGCCGCCGACGAGCGCCCATCGCGCGCAGCAGCGACACGTAGTCCGGGTTGGTCGCCGACAGACCGTCGACTGTCGATATCGTCATCGGGAAGAAAGTGAACAGCACCACGACCGCGATCGTGGGCGCGCGGCCGAACCCGAGCCAGATCACCAGGAGCGGCGCGACGGCCAGGATCTGCACGGTCTGGCTCGCCACCAGCAGCGGGTAGAACGCCCGCTTGACGATCGGCAAGAAGTCCATCATCGCCGCGACGACGATACCGAGCGCGGTCGCGATCGATAGCCCGATCAGGGTCGATCCGAGCGTCGACGCGATGGCCTCCGTAAGCCGGGGCTCGGCGCGCCGCGCAGCGTCGACGACGTCGGTGGGGCTCGGGAGGATGAACGTGGGTAGTCCGGTCAGCCGCGTGATAGCAGCCCATACGGCGATCGCGAGCACGACCACGGAGACCGGTGGAAGCACGACTCGTGCGATGCGAGCAATGGTTTCGGACGGGAATAGTGGCCGCGTCATATCTCCCTGGTGATAGGGCGCAGCCGGTCGGCAGGCATGATTCCCTTCGCCGGCATTACCCGGTTCAGGTTCCGAGGGTATACTCTCAGCCCCGACGGCAGCCCTGCCGCGAAGCACCCCTATCACCGTGGCAAAGGGTACCGCTGCTATCCGTGTGAGTCAACCGACCGGACCGTCAACGTGGTAGTGGAGCTCTCACGGTATCCGACTCTGATTGCGCGCGCGCGCACGACCGCCGGCGCGGCCAGACGTAGCGGCGCGGTGTAGAGTCGCCATCGACCGGTCGGATCCGAGTCGAACCGGTACGCGATGCTCGCGCCCTGCGTCGAGCACTGTAGCTGGAGCACGCATGGACCCGCAACCTCGGCGTCCTCGGCGGGCGCCTGCCCGAACACGCCGTCGGCGAACGGCACGATGATCGGCGCGGCGGTCACCGGCTGCCTGCCGTCGGGGTACCAGGATCGGACCATCTGCGATTCGTCGATCGTACCCAGATCGCCGACATCGGCGCGCCACGATTCGAGCTCGGACCGCAGTCGCTCCAGGATCGGACGGTGCTTGGGGGAGTCTGCAAGGTTCGTCATCTCGTACGGGTCGATCGCGGTGTCGTAGAGCTCTTCGATCGGGCGCGGCCGGAACAGCGCGTGCTGGTCGTCATCGAGCGTTTCGCGGCGGTACCCGTCGTAGAGATCCTGCATGATCGGGTGCCGGTTACGGTAGGGTACCCAGACGAGCGCCTCCTGATTCGGGTAGTAGTGGCGTAGCAGCTTGTACCGCCGGTCGCGGACCGCGCGGATCATATCGTACGATGTGTCGTAGCGGTCGCGCGTCGCGTAGACGTGTTCGCGCTCGGGTTCGGCTGCCGCACCCAGGAACGGTCGGCCCTGCACGTGCGCGGGGATCGGGATGCCCGCGAGCGACAGCAGCGTCGGGCCAAGGTCGATCGTGCTCACCAGTCGGTCGTGAACCGTTCCCGGCGCGAATCCTTCGGTCAGCGGCGGGAGCGCCGCACGATCGGAGTGGTTTCCGTCGCCGGGCAAGTGGCCACCCGCCGCGTTGACGGTCGCGACCGCTTGACGGCCGCTCGCATTCGAGCGTCCGGTGCCTGGTGAACCGGCCGCCGACGGGTTCCCCGCTCCGGCCGGCCACCGGATGATCAGCGGCACGCGGATACCCGAGTCGTACGGCCATCTCTTGCCGCGCGGCAGCGGGCCGTGATCGCTCCAGTGCATCACGACGGTGTTGTCGGCGAGCCCGTCCTCGTCGAGCTCGGCGAGCAGGTCGCCGAGTTCGCGGTCGCTGCGCGCGATATTGCCGTGCATCTTCGCGAGTGCCGCCCTGGTTTTTGGCGTGTCGACGAAGTAGGGCGGTACGCGGACGGTCGCGGGGTCGATTTCGACCTCGGGCGTCTTCTCCTCCCACATGCCGCTTTCGTGCGTCCGGGTCGGGTTGAAGACCGCGAAGAACGGCTGATCGGGGTCGGGACGGTTGCGCCAGTGCGCGGTCTCGGACAGTTCGTCCCACGCCGTGAGCGGAGGCGTGAACTGATAGTCGGTCTTGACGTTGTTCGTGCAGTAGTAGCCGTTCGCGCGCAGATACTCGGTGAAGCACTTAACGTAGTGCGGGATCACCGCCGAGTACGGGGTCGGCAGATCGGGCGCCGCCTCATCGACGTGCGCCGTCCGCATGTGATGCGTTCCGATCGACGTCGGGTACATGCCGGTGATCACAGCGCTGCGTGCTGGGGCGCAGACACCGGCGGTCGAGTAGCAGTTCGTGAAGATCGCGCCGTCAGCGGCAAGGCGGTCCAGATTCGGTGTCCAGGCGGTCGGATCGCCATAGCACCCGTAGAATGGGTTCGTGTCTTCAAAACTGATCCAGAGGAAGTTCGGTCGACGTGGTTCTGCCATGCCGCATCGTAGCGCGAGTGGCTCTGCCACTCAAGTCCGTCGATTGCCCGTCTCGTCCCCGTACACGAGCCGCCTGGCCACCTTCTTCATCACGTCGAGTCGGCGAAGCGCCGCCGCCGGAAGCTGCGGCATCGGCTTGAACAGCCTCGATACCGACTGACGCAGATGCGCGGCCAGATCCGATCGCCCACCCTCTACCGAAAGCGCGCCGCCGTAACTGATCGTGCAGATGATCCGCGGCGCGTGAAACGCGCGGTAGATGTGCGTGATCAGCGGCGGCCACTCTTCCCAGCCGATCACGACGCTCGCCGGTGGCCACCCGGGAGGCGTCTCGTACGTCACGCTCGCCGATGCGACCGGGATGCCCAGATCGACCGCGACCTGGAGCAGCGCGGCCCGGAACGGCCGGACGTCAGCGCCGCGACTCGTGCGGCCTTCGGGAAAGAACATGAGTGTTTCACCTCGCCGGAGGATCGACTCCATCGCGCGACGGGCCGGTCCGATCGCCTTTACGCTCATCCGGTCGACGAACGAGACTCCGACGCTCTTGAGCACCGTCCCGAACCCGACGATCTGTCCGTACAGGTGGTTTACCATGAACCGACAACCGAGCTCGCCCATGAAGGTGAACGAATCGGCCCAGCTCAGATGGTTCGATACGACCAGGCTGCCCTGTGGAGGGGGGGATCCGCGTCGGCGAACCCGGATATTCGATGCATAGATGAGTATCCGGCCGAGTTTCCGCGTCAGGCGCGGCCGCACGGCGCGATAGGTGCGGATCGGAAGTGCAGCCCGGGCCGCGAGCGCAAACACGCTGCCGGTAACAAAGACCGCCGTGAAGTAGAGCAGCCGGCCGAGGCCGCGCAGTCCGCCGATCACCGTGTGGCGGATATCGCGTGACAGGTAGTACGCCATACTGGAGGGTAGCAGTAATGGCAGGGATTGTCTCAGTCGAGCGGTTGCTCCTTCTTGATCCGCATTGCCGCGAGCTTGCCGCTGATCATGCTCATCGTCGTACCGGTACCGGGAACCGTGTACTGCCCGGCGAAGTAGAGGTTGCGCACCTTCTTCGACCGGTTCATCGGGCGGAAGTACGCGGTCTGGAAGAGCGTCTGGCCGAGCCCGAACGCGGTTCCTTCGTGCGCGTTGTAGTCGCGCCTGAACTCGCTGATCGACATCGTCCGGCGGAACACCATCGCGTCGCGCAGTCGCTCTCCCGACAGGCGCTCCATGCGGTCCATCACGCGCTCGAAGTAGCGCTCGCGAATCTCCTCTCCGTCGTCCAGGCCGAGCGCACACGGCACCAGGATGAACATTGCCTCGTGCCCCTCCGGCGCGCACGACGGATCGGTCATCGACGGGATGTGCAGGTAGAACAGCGGATCGTCGGGCCAGCGGCGCTTGCCGTACACCGCGTCAAAATGGTCGTCCCAGTCGGTATCGAAGAAAAAGGTGTGGTGCGCGAGTCGGTCGAGCTTCCGGTTGAACCCGACGTAGTAGTTGAGCACCGCCGGTGCAAAGGTGCGGCGGCTCCAGCTCTCCGGCGACACACTGCGGTGAGCAGGGTCGAGCAGATCGGACTCGACATGGACGTAGTCCGCGTTCGCGACGATCGCGTTCGCGAGCACCTTGGACTCTCCACCACCGCGTAGATCGAGTGCTTGCGCGGAGCGACCTTCGGTTCGGATTCGCGTCACTTCGGTGTCGAATACGAACCGCGCACCCTTCGATTCGGCCACTTCCTTCATCGCTTCGACGACGCGACCGAATCCGCCCTCCGGGTACCACGTACCCAATCCGAAGTCGATGTAATTCATCAGCGTGTAAACAGCCGGAGTCTTCGCCGCGAAACTGCCCAGGAACACAACCGGGAACTCGAGGATATTGCGCAGATAGGGATGAGCGAACGATGAGTTGATCAGGCTCCGGTAGCTGCGCAGCAGATCGATCCGTAGCAGGTTCTTCACGAGCGTTCCGTTGACCATGTCGAACGGCGAGTCGAAGTTGCGGTAGATGAATCCGGACATCGCGAACTCGTACTTCTGCTTCGCCTGTTCGACGAAGCGTGCAAGCCGCTCACCGGCACCGGGTTCGTACGACTCAAAGACCGCCTGCGCGCGCTCGAAGTCTGCCGGTACTGTGATCTGGTTTCGTGACTCTCCGGGCATCGAGTCGCCGTAGTACACCTTGTAGCTCGGGTCGACGCGGCGAATCGCGTAGTAGTCCTCCCGACGCACCCCCATGTCGGTGAACCAGCGGTCGTGCTCGTCGGGCATCCAGTACCAGCTTGGTCCCATGTCGAACCGGAACCCGTCGTGCTCAAGGACCCGCGCCCGACCGCCGACCCACGAGTTCTTCTCGTAGACGGTGACCTTGTACCCCGCCTGCGCCAGGTACGCCGCGGCAGATATGCCGCCGAAGCCGGCGCCGATCACAACAACGTGTTTCATCCGATTCGCTCCATCGCGGCGATCAGCCGTTCGACCAGTCGTGAGATTCCGTCGTCGATCTGTCTACGCTCCGGGTTCTCTGCGATCCAGCGGACGCTGCGACGCATGCCTTCGGCGAACGGAATCGTTGCGCGGAAGCCGGGTACGTAGCGTTTTACCTTTGCGTTGTCGAACACGACGCTGTACTGCTTGTCGCCGATCAGGCCCGCACCGACGTCGGGGTCGATCGACGCGATGACGTCGCTCGGGACGTGGACGATCCGGGGCTCGGCGCCGACGGCCACGCCGATGGCTCGGTGGATCTCATCCCACGTCAGTGCTTCATCGCTCGTGATGTGGAACGTTTCTCCGATCGCCTGCGGGTTGCCGAGCAGACCGTTGAAGCCTTTCGCAAAGTCATCGGCGTGCGTGATCGTCCACAGCGACTGGCCGTCGCCGTGGACGACGATCGGCTTGCCGTCGATGATCCGCTGCGGGTACGTGAAGTCCTTCGAACCGAACGTCGTTGGAAACCATCCGTCCGAGTACGTGTGGCTCGGGCGCACGATCGTGATCGGGAATCCACGCTCGGCGTACTCGTTCCACAACAGCGACTCGCACGCGATCTTGTTCTGCGAGTACTTCCAAAACGGGTTGTGCGCCGGCGTGCTCTCGGTAATGACGTGATGACGCACCGGCTTGTGATAGACGCTCGCGGAGCTGATGAAGACGAACTGCGCGGTCCGCTCGCGGAAGAGCTCCAGATCGGTGCGGACGTGCTCCGGCGTGAACGCGATCCAGTCGACTACCGCGTCGAAGTGCATCCCGTCGATCGCAGCGGCGACCTCGGCGGGTCTGCGGATGTCGGCCGTGATGGTCTGCACGCCGGAGTCGCCGGCGGGAACGCCCCCGGCTGTCGGCCGCAGCCCCGATTGGCCCCGGTTCAGGTGCACAACCTCGATCCCACGCGCGATCGCGTCGCGCGTGCAACACGCCGATATGTTCCCGGTACCGCCGATGAACAGGACTCGCATACTCCTCCGATGCCGGTGGGGCAACCGCCGGACCGGTACAGTCTATCCGACTATGCGTGCGCGAGTGAATCGTCTTTGCTGCCGCAGACGCGAAAGCAGTACCTTCTGAGCATGAAAAAGAAGCTGCTGGTGGGCGTTGGCGTCGTGGTCGGCCTGATCCTGGTCGCGGGGCTCGGCTTTCTGGGGTATATCTGGATCTCCGGCGGGTCGGGACAGGCATCGGCTCCGGTCGAGGCTCTCCGGCTCGAACCGCAGGAGACCGAGTCCATCGTGTTCGAGGTCGACCAGACGCGTTCCGAGGCTCGCTTCATCATTGACGAGGTTCTCCGTGGACGACCGAACACCGTCGTCGGCGTCACGAATCAGATCGACGGTTCGATCGCGGTCGGCTTTGACCCAGTGTCGCTCGAGATCGGCGAGTTCGTGATCAACGTGCG
>SKVA01000313.1 GCA_007129695.1 Spirochaetaceae bacterium
CCGAGCAGCTGGAGAGCATCGTCGGAGGCGCGGTGCGGGTGGCGCAGTTCCTGGAAGAGATCGCGGCTGCTGCGAAGGAGCAGTCGCTGGGGATCGAGCAGATCACCGACGGGCTGGCTCAGGTGGACCAGGTGACGCAGTCGAACACGGCGAACGCGGAAGAGAGCGCGGCGGCCTCCGAGGAGCTGTCGAGCCAGGCGCAGCAGCTGCGCGCGGCGATCGCGACGTTCAAGCTGCGTAACGGAGCGGCGCTTCCTGGCGGACACGTAGCCGCGCTGCCCGCGGGGGGCGCGCGAACGGCTGGCGCCGGACGAACGGCGAAGCAGCCGGTGCACGCCGGAGCCGCGCCGCGGAGCGCCGGTAACGGCGCGCAGGCCCAGAAGCCGCGCATAGTACTGGACGACGACGACGAGAGTCTGGACCGCTTCTAGGGTTTATGAGCAGGAATGCCGGCCGACGCCAGCGTCGGCCGGTGAGTTGACAGGTCGATTGCGGGCACCCGGTGCGGTCTTTGGACCGCCCGATCGCCCGACGTCTCTCCCTGGTCGGCCTCACGGCCGGCCCTTTTTTACGTGCGCGCCGGCAGCGACCGCGCGATCACGGAGTGGGGGTAGCGGAAGCCGAGCGGCGGCGCAGGGCGATAGCCCGACCGGGCGCCGCCGGTCACGAGGCTGGAGCGAGGGGGAGCCGGGAGGACGATGCGTTCTGCGAACGGTGAGGCAACGCCGACGATTGCGCCGCTCCCCCTACAGCCGGCGTGGCGCATGCTGGAACCCGGGCCTGCGAGTCAGACCGGACACGCGTTGGCGATCTTCACGGTGAACACCGCGGGATGCGCGTCGAACGCGCGGACGACCTCGGTCTCAAGGAGGCCGAAGATCGCGCGCGCGTCGCCGGTGACGATCGTGCTCATCGGGCCGGGGCTGATGTCGAGGTCGGGGTAGGCGGCGAGCGCGTCGATGAACGCCGTCACCGCGGTCGAGTAGTCGGACGTGAGCGGGTAGTAGCTGATCTCGATCGAAATAGTCATGCGGACCCTCCGGGGCGCGCGGGCTTGCGCACGCCGATCGCGACGAACGCCGCCCGATGCTCGTCGCCGAACGCTGCGCTCCGGCCGCCCGTCGGCGCGATCACCGGCGCACGACCCGCTTTCCGAACGGCGCGAGCGACAGCTGCGCGAGCTTGAGGCTCTGCGCCGCGAGCGGGAGGCCGATGATCGTCACCGCGTACGCGACCGCGACGATCAGGTTCGCGATCGCGAGCTCGAGCCCGCCGAAGATCAGCCAGAAGATGTTCGCGATCAGCCCGACGCCGCTCCCGCGGTCGTCGACCACGCGCTTGCCGAACGGCGCAAGCTGCAGCCCCGCAAGCTTGAAGCACTGCCGCCCGATCGGAATCCCGATGATCGTGACGTACCAGAGCACGCCGAAGATCGCCCACCCGATCGCGAGCGGCAGCCCGCCGAGCAGAAGCCAGACGATGTTTCCTATCAGCGACATGATGCCTCCTTCGCGGCCGATGATACACGATCGGGTTGGACGCGTCGCGCGTGCCGCGACCTCAAGAGCGCGCGACTCCCGCGTCGCGGGCCTGTCGTCTCTGTCTGAAAAGTGTATAATTTGAGTCATAAAAGCGCAATCGCCGCGATCGCGATGCGCTATGGTATCCGAAGGGGGGCGGCGCCACGATGAGCACGTATCCGTATAGAAACGTAGAGGTGAACTGGATCAGGCCCGACATCGACCGCGACGTGTTGCGCTCGTGCACGCGACGCAGCGATCTCAACGGCCTGTTCCACTCGGTCGGGGTCCTCGCGATCCTTGCCGCATCGGGATGGACCGCGTACCACTTCTACGCGACGGGACAGTGGGGGTGGATGGCGCTCGCGCTCTACGTGCACGGAGGACTGTTCGCGTTCAGGCCGCAGGTCCACGAGCTGTCGCACAACACCGTGTTCCGGACGCGGTGGCTCAATCGATTCTTCGCGAGGGTGTTCGGCCTGGTCCACTGGACGTCCAACCACGTCCGTTACTGGATGAGCCACAAATACCATCATCGGTATACGCTCCACAAGGAGAGCGAGGCCGAGCGCGTCCTGCCGCGCGCGCAGACCTTCGGGAACGTGCTCCTGCGCGCGGTCCACGTCGTCGACGTCACCGGGTTCCTGACCAGTCTGTACGACGCGGTTATTCTTGTCGTCGTGCCGTTCCGACGCAACTCCAGGCGGAGCGTCTGGGAGCGGTACGTCTACGATCAGGCGACCGACGGCGAACGGCGCGACGCGTACATCACCCACCTTTACCAGTTCGGCTTCCACGTCGCGTTCTCCGTCGTTGCGATCGCGACCGGTAACTGGTTTCTGGTCGTTCTGGTCACCCTGCCGAGCTGGTACGGAGGTCGCTGGTACCACACTCTGGTCCACGACACGATGCACGTCGGGCGCGAGCCCGAGTCCGACGACTTCCGCAAGAGTTGCCGGTCGGTGAAGGTCGACCCGCTCACGTCATTTATGTACTGGCACATGGAGTGGCACACCGAGCACCACACCTTCGCGGCGGTCCCGTGCTACAACCTGCGTCGGTTCCACCGGCTCACGCGCGAGCACTGGGAGGAGCCGCAGACGCTCTTTCAGGCGTGGCGCGAGATGACCGGCAAGAGTCACGAGCTGCTCGCGATCGCACCGTCCTGACCGACCGTCGCCGCCGGGGGCGCGCTGCGCGGAGCGGTCGGACCCGACAGGAGAATCGCGCCGATCAGGATCAGTCCGCCGCCTACCGCGGTCAACAGTCCGATCGGTTCGCCGAGCGCTACCGCGGCCAGGACGACGGTCGTCACCGGTTCGAGCGTGGAGAGCACCGATGCGCGCGTCGGTCCGATCAGCCGTAGCCCGTACAGGAAGGTCGTGATCGCGATCACGGTCGCGACGACCGCGACGCCGGCGACGCCGACCCAGCCCGACGCGGTCGCCGGGAGCGTGACGCCACGCGCCGCGCCGAGCGCGCCGAACGCGAACGCGGCGGCCGCCATGATCACCGCCGACGACGCGATCGGACTCGTTCCGTGGACCAACCGCGTGCCGATCAGGATGTACACCGAATAGATGAGCGCCGCGCCGACCCCCAGGAGCACACCCATCGGGCGCGCGTCGAGCTTCGGGCCCACGGTGAGCGCCGTACCGATGAGCGCGATCACGATCGCGACCACCGCGCGGCGCGTGAGCCGCTCGCCGGGAAAGAGCGCGACCAGCCCCGTGACGATCGCCGGATAGAGGTAGAGAAGGAGCGCGACGAGTCCCGCGTTCGCGAGCGTCAGCGCGGTGAAGAAGCAGAGCGACTGCCCGAAGTAGCCGATCGCTCCCATCGCGACGAACCCCACGAGCGCTCGTCCGCGCGGGAGCCGCTCGCGCCGGACGGCCACAATCGCTATCATCACGATCGCGGCGATCGCGAAGCGGAGGAGCAACAGGCTGCCGGGGTCCATCCCGTCGGCGTACGCGATCCGCGCGAAGATCGCCATCGCGCCGAACGACACCGCCGACACGACCACGAGTATCGTCCCGACCGTCTGCGAGTTTGTCTTCATCGGTGCGCCGATCATGTCCGGGGGTGAGCGGTAGGTCAAGCACGGCGGTGCGTCCTGACTGGTGCCGATATTGTTGTTCCTCGCGACGGTGGAGACGCCGGCGCTTCCATCGGCGTCGGATGTCGGTACCTTAGGCGGTAGATGAGTCACTACACGCATATCGAGACCGACGCCGAGTGGCGTGCGTATTGCTCACGCGTCGGCGAACGCGGCGTCGTCGCCGTCGCCATGGACATTGAGGGCGAGTTCAACCTTCACGTCTACGGCGAACGGTTCTGCCTGCTCCAGCTCTACGACGGGCACGAGCAGGTCGTCGTCGACCCGACGACAGTATCGGCGTCGCTGATCGGTGAGCTCCTGGAAGACGAGTCGATCGGAAAGATCACGTACGACTCGGCGAGCGACCGCGTGCTCCTTGCGAAGACGCACGGCATCACGGTTCGCGCGATCGTCGATCTGCGGCCCGCGGTCGAGCTCCTGGAGTTCGCAAAGCAGGATCTGAAGTCGGTCATAGAAGAGACGATCGGCGGAACCGATTCGGGGAGCAAGAAGCGGTTTCAGCAGTACAACTGGACCCGCAGACCGATCGACCCCGGCGCGATCGAGTACGCGCTCCAGGACGTGTATCACCTCTTCGCGGTACGCGACGTGCTGTTCGAACGGCTCGCCGCCGCGGGCCTCATGGACGCGTACGTCCAGGAGAACCGCAAGCGCCAGGAGCGCGTCCCCGATGTCAATCGCAAGCCCGGTGTGTTCCGGTCGGGTCGGCACAAGCGGCTGACGCGCGACCAGAAGCACGAGTTCGAGCGGCTCTACGATATTCGCGAGCGCCACGCGAAGGAACTCGACCTGCCTCCGAACACCGTCGTCGCGAACGACGATCTCTTCGCGCTCGCCGCCGGCGCGATCACTCCCGACCAGATCCGCGGCAACCGCCGTCTGCCCGACGCGACGCTCCGCCGGATCAAGAGCGACATGGGCCGGTAGGCGGCCGGTCTGCCTCCCAGTCGCGCCTGAGGACAGCCATCACGTGCTCGTCGTGGTGGCGTCCGTCGCGGTAGACCGCGTCGCGAAGCGTTCCTTCCAGTATGAAGCCCGCCTTTTCGTACGCGCGGCGCGCCCGGTCGTTGAACGAGTAGACGTGGAGCTGGACCCGGTTCAGGTTGAGTTCCATGAACGCGTAGCGCAGAGCAAGGCGCGTCGCGTCGGTTCCGTAGCCCTGACCCCACGCCGACTTGTCTCCGATCGCGATGCCGAACAGGCACTTGCGGATCCGCCAGTTGACGTCGAACAGGCTCGTGGTTCCGATGAGCGCTCCGGTGTCGATGCGGCGGATCGCAAACATCGAGACGTCCTTGTTCTTGCGCATCGACTCGAACCACTCGAGCTCGTCCTCCACGGTGAACGGGAACGCGGCCGTCTGCGACAGGTTCCCGATCAGCTCCAGATCGCGCCACCACGGGCCGAACGTATCGACGTCGGCGCGGTCGAGCGCGTCCAGGCGGACGAGCTCTCCGCGGAGTAGATCGTTACCGAGCATCGCGAGCGACCTTGAGAACATTCCACGACAGCGGCGCGAGCGTGACCGTCGCGATGCCCCCGTGAACCGGCTGCGCCGGCAGGTCGACCGGCCGAACGCGTTCGCCGTCGGGGCCATTGGTCGCCTTCGGGTCGTCGTGAGCGAGGCTCGTGTGCGCGACCGTCGATCCAGCCGAGTCACCGGTTCGAATCTCCACCGCGAGCGGATCGCGCCCGCGGTTCACCGCGAACACGGTTGTCGATCCCATCTGTGGATCGCGCACCGCGACCGCTTCGAGCAGATCGACGTCGCCGAACTCTTCGGTCGGGTAGGTGGGCGACGTGACCGCCGCGCGGAGCACCGTCCCGCGGCCGGCCGCGGTCGCCGCGTGCATGAACGGGTAGTAGATCGTCTGGCGCCACGCCGGACCGCCCTTCACGGTCATGATCGGAGCGATCACGTTGACAGGCTGCGCCAGGCACGCGATCCGGACGCGGTCGGCGTGCTTCAGAAGCGTGATGAGCAGGCACCCGACCAGCAGCGCGTCTTCGTGCGTGTAGATGTCTTCCAGGAGCGGTGGTGCGACCGACCACGGCTCGATCTCCTTGTCCTTGCTGTTCGAATGGAACCAGACGTTCCATTCGTCGAACGACAGGTCGATCCGTTTCGCGCTGCGCCGCTTCGCTTTCACGTAGTCGGCGGTCGCGATCACGCTCCTGATGAACGCGTCCATGTCTATCGACTTCGCCAGGTACGACGGCAGGTCGTCGCTCCGGTTACCGTAGTAGCTGTGCAGCGAGATGTAGTCGACGTGGTCGTACGTCGCGTCGAGCACGGTCGCCTCCCACTCGGGGAACGTCGCCATACCGCGGTTCGAACTGCCGCACGCGACGAGCTCGATCGTCGGGTCGACCCATCGCATCACCTTAGCGGTCTCGGTCGCGACGCGCGCGTACTCGTTCGCGGTCTTCGCGCCGATCTGCCACGGTCCGTCCATCTCGTTACCCAGGCACCAGAGCTTGATCGCGTGCGGGTCGCGTCGGCCGTTCGCGATGCGTCGGTCGCTCATCCGCGTTCCGCCGGGGTGGTTGCAGTACTCGACCAGATCGCGCGCCGCTTCGGGCCCACGCGTCCCCAGGTTCACCGCCATGTACGGCTCGACCTTCGTCGCGCGCGCCCACTCCATGAACTCGTCGACGCCGATCTCATTCGTCTCGACGCTTCGCCACGCAAGATCGAGCCGTCGTGGACGCTCGGCTCGCGGTCCGACGCCGTCTTCCCAGTCGTACCCCGACACGAAGTTGCCTCCGGGGTAGCGGACGACCGTTACCCCAAGGTCGCGCACAAGGTCGCGGACATCGGTCCTGAACCCGGCGGCGTCCGCGGCCGGGTGACCCGGCTCGTAGATGCCCTCGTAGACGGCGCGTCCCAGGTGCTCTACGAACGACCCGAACAGCCGTGGGTCGACGTCGCCGATCGAAAACTCGCTGTGCAGTGTGACAGTAGCGTTGTTCATTGGAAGCCGAGTCTACCACGCGTCGCCGCCGCGCCGGAAGCGGCCTGCGCGCGCGGGGCTACCCGCCGGCGAGGGTTGGTGAATCGCGCCGGCTGTGATACAAAGCTGAGTGAGAGGGTAAAGATGAGGCGACTGCTCGGACTGGTGGTTGTGTGCGTGGTTGCGGGAAGCTCGTGCGTCGGGCTCGGGTCGGTCGGCGCGCAACCGAACGCGCCCGCGGTCGTCGAAGTCCGGATCGACCCGACCGCCGAGCACACGCCGGCGATCGGCGTGAACGAGTTCGGCGACAGCGGCGGGATCCAGTTCTCCGCCGGGAACCTCATCCCCGACAGCGGTTTCGAGCCGATCAGTATCCGCCGGTTCTGGCGCGTGACCGCGTCGGGTTCGGACAAGGGGTATCCGTGGATCGAGGTCGACGGCGGCGGAATGACCGACTGGGACCTGGTCACGACCGGCTACCTCAACGGAGCGTCGTACCGGCTCTACCGGATCGTCGACTCGGCGGGAGAACCGCTTCGGATCTCCGGCGACTACCTGGATACGTCG
>SKVA01000156.1 GCA_007129695.1 Spirochaetaceae bacterium
AGCGGCTGACCGGGCGCCGGACAAGCGCCGGATGCGCGGCGGGACGCGCGTCCGCGCGGACGCGCTTTTCCCCTTGCATGACGTTTCTGGTAGAATGGATATTCATGCGGAATACATCCCGAGCAGACCGCACCGCCGTCAGACGCGGTGATCTGCGCACGCTTCGTCGATGCTACCGGTACCTCCGACCCTATCGCCGCTTCGTCGCCGCGGCCGCGCTCGCGATGGTCGGCATCAACGCGATCGTGCTGATCACGCCGCAGGTCGTGCGGATCATCGTCGACACTGGAATCCGGAGCGGCGATCAGCGCACGCTCACCTTAGGGATAGCGGCGCTGCTGGTGCTCGTGCTCGTCAAGGGAGTACTGACCTTCGTCCAGGGGCGGCTGGTCGAGCGGTCGAGCCAGGGGGTCGCGTACGACCTGCGGAGGATCATCCACGGGCGGCTTACGTCGCTCGGCTTCAGCTTTCACGACACGTCGGAGAGCGGGCAACTTCTGTCGCGGTCGGTGCAGGATGTCGAGCGGATCCGGTTTCTGACGGGACGCGCGTCGCTTCGACTGATCGAAGGATCGATCTTTCTGGTTACGACCGCGATCGTGATGGTCGCGATGAATCCGACTCTGGCGATCCTCGCGCTCGTGTCGCTGCCGATCCTCGCGTGGCGCGGCATCGCGTTCGGTCGGATCGTACGCCCGCTTTCGATGCGGATACAGGAGCAGCTCGCGGTGATGACTACGCGGCTGGAGCAGAACCTGCGTGGTGCGCGGATCGTGAAGGGCTTCGCGCAGGAGGATCGAGAGATCGAGCGGTTCGACCGGGAGAACGACGCGTGGCTCGCGCTCGCGTCCGATCAGGCGCGCGTCACGTCGGTGAACGGCCCGATGTTCACGTTCATCGTGCAGATTGCGACCGTCGGCATCGTAGGCGTTGGCGGTTTTCTGATCGTGCGTGACTCGCTGACCTTCGGCGAGCTCGTCGCGTTCATGACCTACCTGGCGCAGCTGGCGATGCCGGTCCGCATGATCGGCATGATCGTCCCGGTCGTCGGCATGGCGATGGCGTCGGGCGAGCGGATCTTCGAGATCGTCGACGCGACGTCGGAAGTGCACGAAGATCCAAACCTCCCGGACCTCCCGCCGATCGCGGGCCACGTGACCTTTCAGGACGTCAGCTTCGCGTACCCTGGTCGTGGCAACTCGCTGCACGGCGTCGATATCGACGCCAAACCGGGAGAGGTGATCGCGCTGCTCGGCGAAACCGGCTCCGGCAAGTCGACCGTCGTGAACCTTATCCCCCGCTTCTACGACGTCACGTCGGGGTGCGTGCGGATCGACGGCTACGACGTCAGGCGCATACGGCTGTCGTCTCTGCGCAGCCAGATCGGCATCGTCCTCCAGGAGTCGACGCTGTTCGCGACGACGATCCGCGAAAACATCCGTTACGGCCGGCCCGACGCGAGCGACGCAGACGTGGAGGCCGCCGCCAACGCAGCGCAGGCGCACGGCTTCATTTCTGCGATGCCCGATGGATACGACACGGCGGTCGGTGAGCTGGGCAAAACGCTGTCGGGTGGTCAGCGGCAACGCGTCGCGATCGCGCGCGCGCTGCTGAAGGACCCGCGAATCCTGGTTCTGGACGACGCGACGTCGAGCGTCGACTCCGAGACCGAACATCTCATCCAGATCGCGCTCGAGCGGCTCATGGCCGGTAGAACATCGTTCGTGATCGCGCAGCGCCTGTCGACGCTTCGGATGGCCGACCGGATCCTGGTTCTGGAAGACGGAAGCGTCGCGGCGCAGGGCAACCACAACGAGTTGTGGGAGCGATCGGAGTTGTACCGCGCGATCTACGAGCGGCAGATGAGACAGGAGGACGACCGTGATCGGTAGCGGCGGCATGGGCATGGGCCCGCGCGGAATGCTCAGCTCGTTCGCGTCGGAGCACGACGGCGTCGCGTTCGACCCTCACGTCACGCGACGGCTGCTCGGGTTCGTCAGACCGTACGCCGGACGAATGCTCGTCGCGTTCGCGTTCACGGTCCTCGTCACGGCCCTGAGTCTCCTCGCACCGTACCTGCTGAAGGTGCTCGTGGATACCGATATCGCCGGGCGCGACACGGACGGAATCCTGCGCACAGCCGCGTATCTGGCCGCGACGTATCTGGCGCTCTACGGAGCGACGACGGCCCAGCGCTACATCCTGTCGTTCACCGGGCAGCGTGTGCTCCACGACCTGCGCGCGAAGCTCTTTCGCCATCTGCAGGAGCTCGACCTGGCGTACCACGACCGCCACATCGTCGGCGTGACGATCAGCCGGGTCATCAACGACGTCGGCGTGATCAACGAACTGTTGACACAGGGCCTCATCACGGTGATCGGCGACATGCTCCTGTTGGTCGGGATCGTCGTCGTGATGGTGTCGATGAGCCCGCGCCTCGCGCTCTACTCGTTCTCCGTGATTCCGCTGATGGTTGTCGCGACGCTTATCTTCTCGCGCAAGGCGCGGGGCGCGCACCGCGAAACCCGCACGTCGGTCGCGCAGGTCGTCGGCGGTCTGGCCGAGGATATCTCCGGTATGCGCGTGATCCAGGCGTTCAGCCAGGAAGGCCGCGCGCGCGAGGAGTTCGATGAGAAGAACGCGACGAACCGCGAGGCGCACGTCCGCGCGATGTCGCTGTCGTTCGTGTTCCTGCCGAGCGTCGAGTTTCTGGGTATGCTCGCGACGGCGATCGTTCTCTTCTTCGGCGGAATGGGCGTGCAAAGCGGCGTCGTGACATTGGGAGTCGTCATCGCGTTCCTGACCTACGTCATGCAGTTCTTCCAGCCGATCCGCGAGCTCAGCCAGATCTACTCGACGATGCAGTCGGCGATGGCCGGCGGCGAGCAGATCTTCCGGCTGCTCGACTCCGAGCCGTCGGTACGCAACCGCGACGACGCGATCACAATGCCCCCGATCGAAGGACGCATCGAGTTCGAATCGGTGTCCTTCGGGTACACCGATGTCCGCGTCCTCCACGACGTGAGTCTCACGATCGAACCCGGTGAGACGATCGCGCTCGTCGGCCCGACCGGCGCGGGCAAGACATCGATCGCGAATCTGATCGCCCGCTTCTACGAGATCTCCGACGGCGCGATCACGATCGACGGACACGACATCCGGACCGTGACACAGGAGAGCCTGCGACGGCAGATGGCGCTCGTCAGCCAGGATCCGTTCCTGTTCGCAGGGTCGCTCCGCGACAACATCCGGTTCGGATTGCCCGAGGCGACCGATGACCAGGTCGAGCAGGCCGCGCGGCGCGCGCGCGCTCACGCGTTCATCCGTCGGCTGCCCGACAGGTACGACACGGTCGTCCAGGAAGGCGCGACAAACCTGTCGGTCGGGCAGCGGCAGCTCGTCAGCATCGCACGCGCGATCCTCGCCGACCCGCGCGTGCTCATCATGGACGAGGCGACGTCGAACGTCGATACGCTCACCGAAACGCTGATCCAGGAGGGGCTGGAGGAGCTGTTCACCGGCCGCACGTCGGTCGTCATCGCGCACCGCCTCAGCACGATCCAGCACGCAACGCGGATCTACGTGATCGACGACGGCAGGATAGTCGAAGCCGGAGCGCACGCCGAGCTGATCGCTACCGGCGGCGTGTACGCCGATCTCCACCGGCGGCAGTTCGTACGCGGCGACCACACCGAGTGAGCGCGACGGCGGATCACTCGCCGGCCATCCCGGCGAACAGATCGTCCATGTGCCGGAGCCGACGACTGATGTCGCGCGCGAGGTTCATCACGATGAGCGCGTACGTCTTCATGTCGACCTGCGACACGCGGTAGAGGTCGTGATTGGACAGCGACAGGGTTTCGGTTGGTTCGAGCGATCGGACCGTCGCCGCGCACGGCTGAATATCGATGAGCTCCATCTCGCCGAACGTGTCACCCGGCCCCATCGTAGTGAGTCGCCGAACAGGCGCGTCCAGACTGGCCGATGTGCGCTTGACGATCTCGACCGACCCCGACTCGATGAAGTAGATCCGGTCGTTGAGCGACCCTTCGGTCACGATCGCCGTCCCGGCGTCGAAGCGAATGTACCTCAGGTGCGGTCGAAGCGTATCGAACGCGTGCTCGGTAATGCCACCAAAGAGTGAACAGCGCTTGAGCCGACCGTAGTCGAGCTCGTGCTCCGCGTCCATGCCTCACTCTACCAGAAGGAGGCCCGGTACGTCACGCGAACAACGCGGTGTCGACTCCCAGACGCTCGCCGAGCGCGGTGAGTTCCCCGATCAGTCCGGGCTCGAGCGGAATCCCGTCGCGGGTTCGCTCGGCGCGGCGCAACGCCTCCGGCTCGCCGGGATGGAGCACCGGTTTGTCGGCATCGGTACGCGGTAACGCGTGCAGTTCGTCGATGTAATCGCTCACGCGTGCGCGCAGCGCGTCGATCGGGACGAGCGCGCCGACATCCCACATAGTGATGAAGTGGCCCAGCTTCCGCGGCTTGTCGAGCTCTTCGTACATGAGCGTGATGTGCGGCCCGTACGGCATAGCGGTGAACATCGAGCAGAACAGGTCGATGACCATCGCCAGGCCGGCTCCCTTGTGCCCGGCGATCGCGTGCATGCCGACAAGCGCGTTCGGGTCGGTCGTCGGCTCTCCGTTCACGTCGACTCCCCAGTCGGGCGGGATCGCGCGCCCTTCGGTCCGCGCGAGCGCGATCTTCCCGAACGACACCGACGTCGTCGCAAAGTCGAGTACGAGCGGTTCGCCGTTGGCCGGAAAGCCGTATGCGATCGGGTTAGTGCCGGCAAATGGCTTGCGCGCACCGGACGGGACGATCCGGACATCGGTGTGCGTCGTGACCATCCCGACGAATCCCGCGGCGGTGATGTCGCGCAAATAGTAGCCGGCCATCCCGAAGTGGCTCGAGTTGCCGATTACAATCGTGACCGATCCCTGCTCGCGACAAACCGGCATCGCCTCCTGCACCGCGCGGGCCGTGATCGCGTGCCCCAATCCGTCGCCGCCGTCTACGGTCATGATCGAAGGCCGCGGTCGGTCGTACCGGATCACCGGCTGCGCGGTGATCGACCCGTTGGTGAGGCGTGTCACGTAGTGCGGGAGTCTGATGATGCCGTGGCTGTCGACCCCGGAGAGGTTCGCGTAGAGGAGGCAATCGGTCACGGTCGCCGCGTCGTCGGCCGGGACCGAACAACTCTGGAGAACAGTCTCACAGTAGGACCGAAGCGCATCGAACGGGATCTGTTTCATGCGACATCGTAGCACGGCGCCGTCCGGCGCGTGAAGAGGTGCTTCGCGCGCACCGGTGCCGACTACGGCACAGCTACGCCGGAAGCGCCGCGGTTCCGTGGAGGCTGTGGTAGATGCCGCGCGCGGCGATGAGCTCGGAGTGGTTCCCTCGCTCTGCGATCTTGCCCTCCTGGAGCACGACGATCGTATTGGCCTTGCGGACCGTGCTCAGTCGGTGCGCGATGATGATCGTCGTTCGCCCGACCATGAGCCGTTCGAGCGCCTGCTGGATGAGCTGCTCGGTCTCCGTGTCGACCGATGAGGTCGCCTCGTCCAGGATCAGAATCGGCTTGTCGGCGAGGAGCGCGCGCGCGATCGACAGTCGCTGCTTCTGCCCGCCGGAGAGCTTCACGCCGCGCTCGCCGATGATCGTGTCGTAGCCGTTCGGGAGCGTATCGATGAACTCATCGGCGTTCGCCGCGCGCGCCGCGGCGACCACCTCATCCTCGGTCGCGTTGGGTCGCGCGAACAGGATATTGTCGCGCGCGGTGCCGTGAAACAGGAAGACGTCCTGCAGCACGATGCTGATCTGCGATCGCAGGTACGGCAGCGGCAGTTCGCGCGTATCGACACCGTCCAGGAGGATTCGGCCCCTCGTCACCTCGTAGAACCGCGGGATCAGGCTCGCGAACGTGGTCTTCCCGACGCCCGTCGGTCCGACCAGCGCGGCGACGCTACCCGCGGGGATCGACACCGACACGTCCGAGAGCACCGGCATATCGTCGATGTACTGGAAACCCACGCTGTCGAAGACGAGTTCTCCGTGCGCGCGCGGCGGGATCACCGAGGACGCCGCGATCGCGCCGGTACCCCGCGCGGCCAGGTCGGCGGGCTCCTCGGGCTCGACCTCCATGATCTCCGCGACGCGTTCGGTCCCGGCCATCGCCTCCTGCACGTTCTCCCATACCGAACTCAGCATCCGGACCGGCTGGTAGAGCATCTCCAGGTAGAGGAAGTACGCGACCAGGTCTTCGACCGGGAGCGCCTGACCCATCGCGAGCCGCCCGCCGAAGTAGATCACGATGATCATCCCGAGCGACGACGAAAACTCGACGAAGGGGTGGAAGGTCGCCATCAGCTTGAGCGCGTGGAGGAGCGACCGCATGTACCGGTTGATGTGCGCGCCTACGTTCGTAGCGACGCGCTCTTCCTGCGCGAACGCCTTGATCTCACGGATACCGGAGAGGTTGTCGGCGAGCGACGCGTTGAGCTCGCCGAGTTCCTTCTGCCGTTCGCGGAACGCGGGGCGCACGTAGCGTCCGAACCCGCGCATCCCGAGCACGATCAACGGGACCGGAATAAGACAGAGGAGCATCAGCGTCGGGTTGATCGTGAAGAGCACGATGTTCACGGCGATGAAGGTCAGGATGTTCACGAGCACATCGGGAATCGCGTGCGCGACGAGCGTCTCGATCTTGTCGGTGTCGTTGACGACGCGCGACATCAGCTGACCGGTCTGCCGATCCTCGTAGAACCGAAGCGACAGCTTCTGCAGGTGGCGGTAGAGCGCGGTCCTCACCTCAGCGACGACGCCCCATCCGGCGACGTGCGCCATGTAGCTGCGCACGAAGGTCAGACCGCCGCGCAGCGCGTACACCCCGAGCGCGAGAAGCGCGAGCGTGCCGATGCGCCGGTACGACTCCGCGGACAAGCCGGCGCTCACGAGCCCGATCATCTCGCGGATGATCCATGGTGCGTAGAGCTGGACGCCCACGAGCGCGAGCATGCTGATGACCGTCAGCACGAGCGTTTTCACGTATTTTTTCGCGTACGGCGCGAGGAAGGTTAGAGCCTGCATAACTATGCAGTATACCCGATTCCGGAGCTACTCGACCATACTGAGCGCGATCCGTCCGCG
>SKVA01000099.1 GCA_007129695.1 Spirochaetaceae bacterium
GACCCACCGGTCGCTGCGCTCCATAACGTCCGACCGCGTCGGCCCGGTTGATCGAGTCGTGGCGACCGGCGCGCTTGCAGGGCCGGCGACGCGGTCGTAGACGGCGGTGAGGGCGGCGTCGATCGCCCCAGGCGATCCGGACGACGCGGTGACCCGTTCCACGCGCACCCCGGCACGCAGGACCGTTCGCTCGGCGTCGACCAGCCAGCCGGCGACGCGTGCCGGGGGACCCGACACGCCGATCTCGATCCTCCGCTGACCAACGTCAACGCCGAGCGAGCGCAGATCGACGCCTCCATCGCTTGCGCGCTTTGCGAGCGTTTCGGCAAGATCCGACGCGTTCGCTTGAGGCGGCGCGAACGATGCAAGGAGAACGTCGCGTCGTTCGACGAGCGCATCGAGAGAGTCCGGCGTTGGAGCGTCGGCTTCGGCGGGTCGCGGTGCCGAACCGGGTTGAGGCTCAGCGCGATCGTCGCTGCGGTGCTCCAAAGCGATCCGCCCGCTCACCTCCACGGTGGTCGCTTCTGGTGTAGTGCGGGTGATGTACCGGACATCCGATACCAGGTCGATCGTGTGAAGGTTCGCGATGGCGACTGGGGATGAGACGAGCGCCACCAGGTTGAAGTCGTGGTTTCCAGCGGTGAAGCGAACGATCCGGTCGTCCTCACCGAGCGTCGCGACGAGCGTCGACAGGAGCCCGACGTAGGGGATGCTGACGTGCCTCTCCATCAGCGCAATCTGGTCGTACACACCCACCCGGGTCAGGCGGCGTTGTTCGACGTCGCGATCGATCGTCTGCGCCGTTGTGGTGGCGAGTCGTCGGGCGTCGGCTGCCGCATGCCGTGCCGATCGAGCTTCAACGATCCACAGACCGAGTAGTCCGACTGCGACGGTCGCTGCCAGGAGCGCGTAGGCGCTCCGTACCCTACCCGAGGCCGGGGGACGGAACCGGGCGCGCGCGATCGCGCGTTCGACTTGGCGCGAGGGACGCGGCCGGGCCCGTCGCAGCGGCGGTGTGTTGTGTGCCCTGACGACCGACTCGGGCACCAGGAGCGGTCGGTCGCAGCCCGTTCCCAAGCGCGCCACTGTGACCAGGCGCGCTCGCGCGAAGAAGCGATGACGTCCATGGCGGGCGACTATCGTATCGATCGTTTCATCGAGTTCCAGCCACGGGCCATCCCCGGTGTAGAGCCGCGGCGCGATCACGACCACCTTGCGTCGGCCGTTGCGTGCCCCGACGCGGTGCCGCGGGTCATCGGCGTGGTTCGACCGAACCAACGGTGTGTAGTACGGGCCGTGGTCGCCAAGATCGATGCGCCCCGCGATCATGGGAGCGCCCCCGCGAAGACCTCGATGAGCGGCACCAGCACGGCCACGACGACGATGAACAACACTGAACCGGCGACGGCGACGCTGACCGGTTCGACGCTCGCGCGAAGGAGCGAGATTCGCTGCTCGATCCGTCCGTCTAGGTCCCCAACGAGCCCGTGGACCGCCGCGACGATCGGGACGCCGTTTTCGGCCAGCGCGAACCACCGGGCGACCGAACCCCGCCGGCCGACTGCATCGAGTAGTGCCGCAGAGGGAGCCTCTCCGGCTGTGATCCGGTCGGCCGCTTCGGAGAGCCGGCTGCGCAACCATTGGTTGGATACGCAGCGGCTCGCGCGTCCGATCGCTGTATCCAGACCGATGCCCACGGAGACCATGCACTCGACCGCGGTGCACGACGTGAGTAGCTCCCGCAGCAGCTCGATCGACCCGATCACCGGCAGCGACAGGCGTAGCCGGGCGACCAGCCTTATGGTCGGGCCGTCCGCGTCGGTTGTCCGCAGTGCCAGCCAGCCGATCGCGCCGGCGGCGATCACGATGGTGAGCACCACGAGAATTGTCTGCGCACGACGCAGAATCTGCGCCGGGTGCATGGTCGGGTGCACTGCGGCGCCCGTCTGACTCAGAACGCTCGCGATGCCGGGGACCACGACGCCCGCAAGGATCGCTACGCCCAAAACCGTGCAGACCAGCACAAAACCCGGGTAGACCATCGCTGTCGCGGCAGCCGACCGGAGCTCGATTCGCCGCGCAAGGAATCGCCGTGCAACGTTGTACGCACGCCGCGCATCGCCGGTTTCGTCGACTACTCGCAGCATAGCCGCGTGGATCGGGTGAACGCGCGACACCACCCGTTCCGTCGCGTCGCAGACGCACTCTCCGTCACGAAGCCGGCGCGCGATGGCAGACGCGGTCGTACCGATCCGTTCGCACGAGCGTGTTCCGTCGGCGTACTCTGCCGCGGCATCGTAGGCGTCGCACAGCGGGAGCCCCGCGGTAGTCAGCGCCGCAACCGAATCGATCAGCCGTGCCTCCTGGCGCTCCGACAGGCGGATCGGCCTCCGGCCTACAGCTCGGTTGCCCATCGGACCTCCTCGTCGGTCGTTATGCGGGCCGACACCTTGGCCCGTCCGTCGTCTCGTAGCGTCGTCGAAGTGCCGGTCGGGTCGTAGAGCTCGAACAGTCCGGTGCGCCCGGCGTAGCCGGTCCCGCGGCACACGCCGCACCCGGAGTTGCAGCGGGTGCATCGCCGACGAACCAGGCGCTGCGCGACTATGGTCGCAGCGGTCGACTCGATCAGCCCGGCGTCGACCCCCAGGTCGATCAGTCGGTTGTAGACGTCGCGCGAAGACCGGGTGTGGAGCGTCGACAGTACCAGATGACCGGTGAGCGCCGCGCGAACCACGAGCCTCGCGGTCGCGGCGTCCCGGATCTCGCCGACCATGATCACCTGGGGGTCATGGCGTAGCACGCGCGTGAGAATCTGGTCGAACGCGAGCCCGATCGAGTCGTTCGTCTGGATCTGCACGATGCCGGCCAGTCGGTACTCAACCGGATCTTCGATCGTTACGATGCTCCGCTCCTGCATCGCGATCCGCCGCAGCGCCGCGTGAAGCGTCGTTGTCTTTCCACTGCCGGTCGGACCCGAAACCAGCAGGAGCCCGCCGCGTCGTGAGATGGCAACGCTCATCGCCGACAACACATTGGCGGGCATCCCGAGCTCTTCGAGCCCGATCGTGTCAGGCCGGACAGGAAGGACCCGCAGAACTATCGATTCACCGTCCATGATCGGCATCGTGCTCACGCGGACATCGAACTCATCGGTCCCGACCCGGGCGCTGAATCGGCCGTCCTGCGGGCGTCGCCGCTCGGCGATGTCCAGACAGGCCATCGCCTTCACGCGCGATGCCACCGCGATCCCTATACGCTGTGGAAGCCGTGGGCCGGGGTGGAGCGTCCCGTCGATCCGGTAGCGCACCGCGACGCCCTCGCGCTCAGCGACGACGTGTATGTCGGATGCTCCCGACGCGACCGCATCGTTGACCAGGCTGTTGACCAGGTTCACCGCCGGAGTGTCGGCTGCCAGTCCCGCGATGGAGAGTGCCTCCGACGGGTGGCCCCGATCGCGATACGACGAAAGGTCTGTAGCCGCGCACCGCTGCATCGACGCGACCAGCTCGGTACGATCGACCCGGCGGAAGTGCACGACGCTGCAGTGGAGCGCTTCGAGCATCCGGATCAGCCGGAACGTCGGTTCGTTCTCCACCGCGACCGTCACCGCGTCGCCCCGCTCCTCGAGCAGCGCTATCCCGTGTTTCCGCATGAAATCGGGCGTGTAGGTCATTGCGTGTCCACCGTCGCTGAGCGGTTGAACGAGTCGAGCACGTCGAGCATCTGCTGTTCGACGCCAAGCCGGTCGGTCCGGTCCCGGTCGACGTACGGGACGATGTAGACCGCGAGTTCGGTCGACTCACGGCTGCGGACCATGCCGCGGAACAGCCATCCCAGCACGGGAATCCGGCCCAGCAGCGGCGTCTCCCGCGACGACGAGTCGGTCTCGCTCTGGATCAGTCCGCTGAGAATCACCGGGGTTCCGGCTGTGGTTCGAATGTGCGTGCGGACGACCTTCTCGCTCGTCGGCGGAGGGTTTCCTTTTGCGGCGCCTTCGCTTCCGCGTCGCGATACGGTCGCGACGACGTCCATCGTGACGCTGTCCGATGCACCGGCCCAGCCCTCGATTTGGAGCGTGAGACCCGACGTGATCTCGCGCACGATGCCTGCAGGACGGGTGTTGCCCGTCTCGGGGTCGATGACCGGATCGCGGTACCTGTACGTCGACGTGTTCTGGAAGCTGACCTGGCGACCGGAAGTCCCGCTGATCGTTGTGTCGGCGAGCACGGTTGCCGAAGCATCCGACAGACTCGAGTTCAACCGGACCGCGAACTGATACCCGAACGTCGATACGATGTCGAAGCTCAGCGACAGCAGGTTGCCGAGGATCGCCAGGAAGGCCTGGGTCGAGTCGGGCGTCTTCAACGCGTTCGACAGCGACGCGTCCCAGTCGAGCGTTCGGCCCTGCTTGTACTCGATCACCAGAAGCTGGTATCGGATCTGCGGCAACGGCCGGTCGATGTGTTCGAGTCTCTTCCGGAACCGCGATAGCTCGACCTCGTCCCCGCGAAAGAAGAACCGCGACGGATCGCCGGTAGGTACGATCGCCGTCCGGTCGGTCGCGCTGTGCAGATTCGCGAGCAGCTGGTCGAGTCGGATGTACTCGAGCTCGATCAGTGTCGACGCGATCGGCAGATCGATCGCGGCCAGGAAGTGGTGCAGTTCGTCCGCGCGCTCGGTCGTCGTCAACACCGCGATCCGCGATGACGATACGACGGTGATCGGCAGACCGGCCAGATGGCGCGGGAGCAGCGCATGGAGGTGCGTTGGATCGATCGTCTCCAGGTCGAATCGGTGGTACTCACGGCCCGCCGGCGGCACGTCGAGCAGATCGACCAGGCTCCGGATCCTGTCGACGCTCGTGGCGTTTCCGGTGACCGTGAGTCGATCGTCGGTCCGGTCGGCCCGGATCGTCACGTCGGTCGTCTGATCGGGCGGGAGCAGATCGAGGAGTACAGCCGGCGAGATCGAGCGGAGCACGATCACTTCGGTGACGATGCTCCGCGCGAGGGCTGCGTGCGGTGTTGCGTCGGCGACATAGTAGACCCCGTCGACGACCGTGAACGACGCATCGGCGCGTTCGACGATCAGCCGCAGCGTATCGTCGAACGATCTGCGATTGACTCGCACCGGTCCGATCGTCGGGTTCGATCGCTTGAGCAGGTGGTACTCGCGCTCGCCGGCGGCGAACAGCGCGGTCAGGAGATCGACGAACGACGCCCGCTCTGTGTTGACCGAGAAGCCCGCCGCGTCGACAGTTACCGCTGGGGCGCGCCATGCATGATCGGCCGCCGGGCGCGCGGGGGCAATCCGGTACACCCCATCCCGGAACGCGATCTCTGCGTCGGGAAGCTGAGTCGCTATACGACGCAGAGCTTCTTCGACCGATACGCCGTCGGTGAACAGCGATACCGGCATACCCGCCGTGAACGCGTGGACGATCGGTGTTCGAGATGCCCGGGAAATCGCCCGGACGAGCGCTGCCGAATCGACCGACTGCGCGTCGATCGTGAGCGCATCATCGACGAACGAGATGAGCGCTGCGGTGACGGTGTAGACGCCGTGGTCGCGGGAGACGAACAGCCCGAACCGCCGCGCAAAGGCTTCGAGCGCAACGTCCAACGGCATTGGATCGAAGTAGTACGACGCGTACCCGCCCACCGTGTCGTCTACAACGACCGCTACCCCGGCGGCGCTTCCGATCGCAACGACGATGTCGGCGATCGGTGCGTTCACGAACTCCAGTTCTACGATCGGCATTGGTCGCGTGTCGGCGGCCGGCACGATCGCCACCAACGCGATCAGCGCAAGCGACGCCGCGGCTCTCCGAACCGGTTGCCCGGACCGCGCGCTACAACCACCCGATGTCAGCAAGGTACGCAATGGCCACTCCTGTCACGATAAACGGGCCGAACTGGAATCCTGCTTCACAAACGGTACGATCTCGTTCACGAATCGCCTCGGTACCGATAGCAGCGAGCGCGATCGCGATCGCGTAGAGGTGTCCGAGCAGCGCCGTCGGAACGCCGACAAGTGCGAACAGGGCTCCCGACAGCTTCACGTCGCCCAGACCCAGGCCCCCCGCGGTTGCCGCGCGCGCCGTCGTCGCCACGGCGAGACCCGTGGCGGCAGCGGATACGGTGGCGACTGCGCTGTCGATCGATCTGCAGAGCGCAATCGCAAGCGCGACGACGAGCCCGACCAACCAGTCGGGAACGCGGGCACTGCGCAGTTCGGTGACGGTCACCGTCACGAGCGTCGCGACGAGCGCGCTCAGCCGGAGAGCCGCTGCAACGCGATCTGCGTCGGTGATCATTGCGTGCAATAGCTGAAGCATCACGCCTCCTTGCCCCGTTAACAGCGCGAACGTCCGTTGTGCTTCTGAAACGGGCGAAGGGGGCATCATGATCGGATCGGTTCGAGCCGTCCTTCTTGCGCGCGTCGCGGTTGCCTCGGGCGCCGTTCCGCTGGCTCTGATCGTCGTCGTCGGTTGTGCGTTTGGACTCGCAGGCGTACGCGTCCACGCCGACCTGGTCGCGGTCGTTGTTGGCGAGCGCGGGGTGCTTCACGATCGTGCAGGCCTCTACTACACGATCACGAATGGGGAGTCGCGTGCGCTTTCGGGGGTTCGCGTGTCGTTCGACGCGTACGACGCAGACGGTCGACCGATTCCGCCCGACGGCAGCAGCATCGTGGTCGACGTGCGAGCCGACATCCCCTCCGGCGAAGCGCGCGGGTTCTGCACGAGCCTCGATGACGTTGTGCCACCAGCCACGCCAGTCGTAGTTGTGGCCCGGTTCAGGGTGACGCGCGTGTCGTACCCGGACGGAACGGATCGTCGCGTCGCCGGAGATCCTCATCCGCCGGTGTCGTCACGATGAGCCGCGCGGCCGCTGTGGTGGCGCTAGCCGGTGCCGTGACCCTCTCATCGTGCACCGACGGGCTCGTCGTCGGTGCCGACCGGACGTCGCTGCTGACCTCACCGGGTGTTCCGTGGCTGATCCTGGTCTACATGGCTCCCGGCGGCGAACACGCGTCGGCGGTGACCGACAGCCTCAACAGGATGGAGTCGGTCGGTCTGGCCGGAAC
>SKVA01000540.1 GCA_007129695.1 Spirochaetaceae bacterium
CGCCGAGTTGATGGGCGCCCGGCTCGATCGCCGCCGCGCCGCGAACGCACCAGTGCGGTCACGGTTCGGCTGGCTAGTGGCGACCGCCGGCGTTGTCGCAGCGGTAATACTGTACGGAACTGTAGTCATCGCCGTAGCCGACGTGTCGGAAGAGTCGGGCCGCACCGTGCGGATCGCGCAGATCCAGCAGAGCAATGATCCGCGGAAGAGCGACTACGAACAGACGTTTGCGACGCTCCGCCGGCTGACCGATGAGACCATGGCTTCCAATCCGGATCTGGTCACCTGGTCGGAGACCGCGTTCGTCCCGAACATCCGGCACTGGACCACCAATACCTCCATCCGCCGGTTCCACGTGCTGGTGCGCAGCTTCCTCGATTATCAGCGCTCGCTTGGCACCTGGCTGCTCACCGGTAACGACGACTACGAGGTCGAGCTGGACGAGCGGGGTACCGAGGTCGACCGGACCAACTACAACAGCACCGTCCTGTTCGACGACCGTGGTGTGCGTCGCGCGACGTACCGGAAGATCAGGCTGGTACCGTTTACCGAGCACTTCCCGTACCGCGACCAGCTTCCGGGGGTGTACGACCTGCTGAAGGAGTTCGACGTCTACTTCTGGGGTCAGGGTACCGAGATGACCGTGTTCGAGCACCCGCTTGTCCGGTTTTCAACGCCGATCTGCTACGAGGACGTCTTCCCGAACTTCGTTCGCGGATTCGTACTGGCAGGCGCCGAGCTGCTGCTCAACGTGTCGAACGACTATTGGTCGCTTGCGGAGGTTCAGGCGAAGCAGCACTTCGTCGCAGGGCTCTTCCGTGCGGTTGAGAATCGCCGCCCGGTCGTCCGGACGACGGCTTCGGGCCTAACCGGCTCGATCGATCCGTACGGGCGCATCCTGGCGACGATCCCGCAGTTCCAGGAAGCCACGCTGATAAGCGACGTGCGGATCGCCGACCGTCAGCCGTTCACGCTTTACACGCGGTGGGGCGACTACTTCCCGCTCGTCGTGGCCGGAGTGCTGCTCGTGATCGTTACTGGTGCGGGAGTCGGCCGGCGACGCCGGCCGCCGACCGCGCAAGCGCCGGATCCGACCGCGCAACCAGCCGAGCGTGCCTTGTCGCCCCCGCCGGCGGCAGCGCCTCCACCCACGCCGACGGCGCTGCCGAAGGCAGCGACGAACCGTCAGGGCGCTCGCGGGGAGGCTGCCACACCGACAGTCGAACGGTCGCGGCGAAAGAAGCGGGTCAACTGGCGCGCGATATGGGACGAATAGCTGTCATGCTCGGCGAGTGGTGGTACACTTGCCAAGGAGGGTCTATGAGGACGGTTACCAGGATCGCGCAGTTGAGCGCGCTCGTGTTGTTTGTGGTTGGTTGCGCGACCCAGGACCCTGCTCCGGCGGTCGAGATCGTCGAAGAAGACGACGTACTCGATGTGGCCATCTGGTTCGCTGCGGCCGACGGCACCCGGTTCGAGTCCGGTACGCAGGTGACGCTGCCGACCGGCGGGCCCGCGTCCGGACGGCTTGTTCCGAAATCGGCCGATCCCGATGTGACGCTCTTCGTGACGCGCGACGGAAGCGTTCCGACCCCTGAGAACAACTGGGGCGGTCCGATCGACCCGCGCGACCCCTTCGTGATAACGCGCTCTCTGGAGGGGCCGGCGACCTACCGGCTTGTGGCGGTCTCAGACGGCGTGATCGGTGAGCCGGTTCAGCTAGCCGTGAACTGGCGGCACGAAGAGTCACCGCGGCTGTCCACGCCCGCGTTTACCGTCGGTGGACGAACGGTATCGGGAAGCATCGACATCCCGGTGTCGGACGGCAGCGACGTGGGGACGCGACTGGCGATCTCATGCGACTATAGCATCGCAACGCTCTACATCACGCGCGATGGAAGCGCGCCGTCGGAGCAGAACTACTGGCGCAGTCAGATATGCGACGGAACTTTCATCTGGTCGCCCGAGCCGACCGCGGCGGAGTACCGTGTGACTGCCGTATGGCAGGGCGCGCGCAGCCCCGTAGCCGCGCTCAACGTCGAGTGGGTGTCACGGTAGCGCCCGGATTTCCACCCGGCGATTTTCTGGTTGCCGATCCGGATCGAACGTGACCGGATCGGTTCCGCCTGCACCCGCGACCATCAGCACGCCGTCATCGATCACAGCGCCCAACAACTGCGCGATCGCATCGGCGCGGCGCACAGAAAGGTCGATCCGTGACGCCTCGGAGCCGAACAGCGCCGTGTGACCCGTAACCTCTATAGTCCGCGGCGTCTGCGACCCTGCGATCTCGGCGGCGAGCTCGTCGATCCGGCGGCGCGCATCGTCGGTGATCACCGCGCTGTCGGGTTCGAAGTAGATCGTCCACCGACGCGTGATCGCGTCGGCCTCGGCTTGAGCCGGCTGGTCGGCCGCGCGTGCGGCGTCGTCTGGCGATCCCGACACATCGGGCAGGGTCGCGATTGGCGTGAGGACCGCTCCAATCCGGTCTCGCGCTGCGACAGTAAAACCCGGTGCGGCCTGGTTCGGGTCCCGGCTGACCCGCCAGATCGTGCCGGCCGCAAGGAGCAGGACCAGCAGCGCCAGAACTATCCAGCCCGCTATCGCTGGTCGCAGCGCGTCGTCGGGGATCGCAATGCGGCACTCTTCGCGTAGCTCTCCGTTGACGCGCAACGCGACGGTCACATCTTCGCGAACGTGCGCAGAAACGACGATTCGCGGGCGCTCGGGCCGTGAGGTGAGGTCGCGAAGGTGAAACGTGTGGATGCGTTCGCGCACCTTTGACGCACGGACATAAACGTTAACGACCGCCTGGTCCTGCCCGGCGAGCATCGTCGTCAGGTTCAGCGCACCGCCCGCGCCGTGCCGCAGCCGCGCTATCCTGACGAGCTCTTTGTTGTCAACGAGTACCGCGAGCCATCCCGCCACGCCCCATTATCGCGCACTGCCTCGCCGGCTGCAACCTCGTCTGCGTCTGGAGTCGGCGTCGGGCTTGGTTATCGTGATGTCGGCCCCGACTCGAAGGTCTGCACGACCGGTTCGCGCCGGTGAAGTAGTCTGCAGACGATCAGCACGATCAGCCCGCCGGCGGCCATCGCGAGCGAGTAGACGTGTCCTTCGGTCAGGTGCAGGAGCGAATCGGTGAGCGCGACGTGCGCATCGGCGCGGCCGATCGTGAGCACGAAGCCGACTTCTTCATTGGTCTGGCGGAAGTACTCGGCCAGAAACCGGGCGACGCCGTAGCCGAGCGTGTAGAGCGCAATGAGCGACCCGCGGTACATCCGCCGGTTTCGAAACACGAACCAGAGCACCAACCAGAGAACGAGCCCCTCGAGCACGGCTTCGTAGAGCTGCGATGCGTGGCGCGGCAGATTCACGACCGGCATGCCGGGTGCGATTGCGATGCCGGCCTCATCGGCGATCGCGACGGCAAACCGTGAATCGGCGGCTACTCTCCGGCTCTGCGGGAAGAGCACTGCCCACGGCGCAGCGCTGATCCGCCCGAGCAGCTCTCCGTTGATGAAGTTGCCGATTCGACCGAACGTGTACCCGAGTGGAGCCGACACCGCGAGCACGTCACCCCAGTCCAGAACGTTCTGCTTTCTCGACACCGCGTAGCCGATCGTACCGACGATGACACCAAGGAATCCGCCATGGTAGCTCATACCCTGGATCCCGGTGAATCGTCCGCCGACGAACGGCCAGAGGATCGTCCAGGGGCGTTCGATGAACGGCCGCGAATCGGCGAACACGAAGACGAAGAAGAGTCGCCCGCCAAGCAGCGCACCGGCGATAATCCACGTGAAGAAACGCGAGATCTCATCGCGGTCGTCGCAGAGACCCGACCGTCGTGCTTCGTGGCAGAACAGCGCGTACGTGATCACGAACGCGACGACGTACATCACGCCGTACCAACGGACCGGCAGACCCGGCAAGACCCGCGGCGTCAGCCAGTCGGGGTACGGCAGGTACGCGCTCATCGTTGACCGGCGCCGCCGGCGGCACGTTGTTCGATCTGTCCGGTCTGCGGGTTGAACGCGATTACGACGTTCTTCGCGGGCGCCGACACCTCCAGGGTCCGACCGTGGGTTTCGACGAGCACCCCGGGCCAGAGGTTTCCCTTGATCAGAAGCTCCGATTCGTGGTGTTCCTCGAATCGCTCCCGAAGCGTGAAGATGCGCAGGCCGCGCTGCTCGAGCTGCTTCATCATGTGGAGCTTCTTTGTGTGCAGCGCGTCCAGACCCGCACGACCGCCCGATCGCTCGGCTTCGTGCATGGCCTGATCGATGCGCGCGACCTCACGCTTGATCTTCTCCATCTCGCGCTCTTCGCGCTCGATCCTGTCGGCGATCAGGTAATTCTGTCCGAACTCGACCCGTGTTTTCACACCCCGTTCGGAGCCCAGATCGTGCGTCTCGAGCCCTTCACGCGCGCGGATCCGGCCACCGACGATCCTGCACTTGTCGCCGATCATCCGAACCTTGCCGTTGGTTTTCACGTCGCAGTGAACGATCGAGTTCTTCGCCTGAACGTTGCCGACAGCAAGGATCGTCGTCTGCTCGGCAAACGTGAGTCCGACAGCACCTTTGGTGCGCAGCACCGCCTTGCCGCCGCCCTTCACGCCCTGGTTCACGACGATGTCACCGTCGGCGCTCAGGAGGGCCGCCTCCACTAGCTCTCCGACCTGGATCGATCCGGTCGCCATCACGTAGAAACCGGTCCGGACCGATCCCTTGACGGTAACGGTTCCCGGGAACCTGATGTTTCCACTGTGCAGGTCGACATCGCCGTCCACCGAGTAGCCCGCGCGGACCTCGAACCGGCCATCCTGCACCGACAGCTCGCCGTCGATGTCCGCTACCAGCGTTCGGCTACCATCCCTGTTTTCGCGGACGCTCACGTTCTTGCCCGCGTCGACCGTGGCTTCGGTCGTTCGCGGCGCTTCGAGGACGGTGCCGCACACGTCGTAGCCGTCTTCTCCGTCACCATCTACGGGACGCACCCGCGCGATCTCCGTCCCCGCCCGCACCGTTGTGATCCGGTCCTGGTTCCTGAAATCGGCGGTACCGTCCGATCGGAGCGTTACGTCGGCGCCCGACGCGAGGTCGATCAACATCTCGGTTTCACCCGACGTGGACGCCGCCGGATAGCGTCCGCGCACGAAGATCAGGTCGCGGATCTGTTCGCCCGCTTCCACGCGCGCGTACGCCGCGCGCAACAGCTCTTCTTGAACCCCGCTGGTGATCGCGTGCGCCTTGACCGCTTCTTCCACCGACTCCCATCGAAGCCGGTTTCCGGTCCCTGAGGCCGGCAGCATCGTGATCGACGCGGCCATCCGGCTCTCGTAGAGCCTGACGCTGATCTTCGCGTCAGCGTGCGGCACGACGCGGAGCTGGATCGTTTCATCCTGCCACGCCTTGTGGAGGAGTCCGCTCAGCGTCGACACGACGACGTTGCCCTTGCGCTCGAGGTTTTCGTGGAGCGCGATGCGCGGCTCCGGCGCGGGTGACCCTGCGATCGGCTGGCCGTACACGTCGACGCCTGGCTTGCCCAGCACCTCCGGCGCGATCGTGAGAACCCTCTGGTCAAACTCTACCGGGCCCGTATCCTCGATTGCGTCCGCCGGGAACGACCGTACGCTGGGAAAATCAGCCGGATCGAGCGGCATTACGGCAAGCGACCGGACCAGCTCTGCAGTCCGCTCGGGAGGATTGAGCCGGACGCTCCACTCGACCGCGCGCTCGGGCGGCGGTTCGGGGGCACGCCCCTCAACCAGCACGCAGTCGACCAGATCGGTGTCGACGCTCCGCATGAAGCCTGTGATGTCGCTCTTGATCTGGTCGTAGTTGAGACCGACCAACTTGCTCTGCTTGATCGCAGCGCCGAGCGCCTTCAGGTTGAGCGGTTCGCCGCGTCCGGTTGGCTTGCGCACGCTCAGCGTCGCGCGCAGCTTGTCGTCGGATACCACGACCAGAAACGACGCGTCGCGGCACGCGGTCAGCGGTTCGCTGGCGAGCGCCGTCCGCGAACCCACGGCGGTCGCGATCATCGTGGCAATCGCCTCATCATCGAGCAAACGGTCGGTCGGAAAGTCGAGCTTGGTCGCGGCCGTCCGGACCTGCTCCGGTGTCGGTGCCTTCGCGTGCGGATGGCCGGGATCGAAGCTCAGGTAGCAGCTCGCCTTATCGTCGGAGAGCGTGACCTCCCAGTCGTGCGTGTCGAACGGCACGATGTCGACCCAGTTTGCGCCAATCCTGACGAACCCGTCGTACCTGGCGAACACTTCGTCGCGGCGGCGATCGGTGCCGGGGCCGGCGTAGAACAGTGGGTCGGCGAGCACGCGCGGTGGAAGCAACTCGCCGGTTACCGAGCGGCCCGCCTCTCCCGGGTCGTGCCCTTCGACGAAGCAGATCTTCTGGCCCTCTGTCGCGTACCCGGTGCGTTCGACGGTCGGGTCGATGTAGACCCGCTCGGCGACCACTCGTTCGTCGGTGACCGTCACGGTCTCCTGCCTTTCCGGCATGAACGGCATCTTGGGTTTGCGGGTTACGACCTTTTTTCGCCTGCTCCGCTCGACCCGCTCGACGGTGATCTCGGGTGGCTTTGCGTCGGCGAGTACGCGGTCGGCCTGATCCTGCAGGTCGGGGGGGATCGCGATCTCCGTCCATCGCGGCTGTTCGGGTTTCGGCTCGGTCGGGCCCACCCCGTGGGCGATCGCGAACTCACCCGTTGAGCCCTGTTCGACTGCTCGTTCGAATGCACGGCGTACGTCGTCGGGTTTGAACCCCTCGCATATCCCGCGCGCGCGCATGAGCTCGAGTAGACGGTTGCCGGTGCTCGGCTCGCCGTCACCGGGCTCGAAGCGGGCGGTCGCGCGCAGCCCACCCGGTTCGATCGTTATGCCAATCCTGCCTGTAACCTCAGCCGGTTTCCTTGCCATCGCGACGTCCTACGGGGTGAACCCCTGCTGAATCGCCGTCCGTAGCTTGGCCTTCAGCAGGTTGTTCTCTCGTCGCAGGTGCCCGATCTCTA
>SKVA01000341.1 GCA_007129695.1 Spirochaetaceae bacterium
CGGCGCCGGCACCCAGCAGGCTGACGATCAGGTAGAACCGAAACGCGGGTCGGTAGCCCTCAACCGTGATACCGAATCGCTCGAGTCCGGCGTAGAGTACGACGCCGCCGATCGCGGCGCCGAGCATCGACCCGCTGAACCGGATCATGCTGTAGAGGCCCGCCGCGGTCGCGGATCGCGTGCGCGGTGCTCCGCTGAGCGCGTACACGTGGAGCGCGGCCAGGCAGAGTCCTGCGCCCAGCCCGTGGAGCGCAAGGATCGCGAAAACCCACGCGACAGGCGCTCCGGCGGGAAGCATCAGGAACGAGAGCATCGCGACCGACTCGACGCCGAGCCCAAGAACAATCTGGGCGCGGCTCTTCCATCGGTCGACGACGATCCCACCGATCCACATCGTTATCAGGAGTGCTCCGGCGTGGAGCATCAGGAGGCTGCCGGTGGCCGATGCCGCAAAGCCGTAGATGTCCGTCACGAACAGCGGCATCAGAAAGCTCGCCCCTCCCATCAGCATCATCCGGAAGCTGACGCAGATCGACGCGAAGGTGAAGTTCCGGTTGCGAAAGATCGCAAGGTCGATGAACGGAGTCGTCCGGGTACGGCTCCACCACACGAACGCGATCAGGAATGCGATCCCGGCGCCGAGTAGCCGTAGATCGCGCAGCGGCTCAACGCCGGTGATCGGTCGGCTCGACGTGAAGAACACCAGCATTGCTACCGTTGCGTTGAAGAGCGCCACCCCGATCCAGTCGAACGAACGCACCGCGTGGCGCAGTGACGATGAACGCGTGCTTTCGGGCAGCATTGATCGCGTGAGGACAAGCGCCGCGGCACCGACGACGAAGGTCGGAACCATGACCGATCGCCAGCCGAACGAGTCGATCAGAGGCCCCGCGATCAGCGGGCCCAACAGACCGGCGACCGGGCCGCTGGAGTTCCACGTGCCGACCGCCTTTCCGCGCTGCTCGGGCGGGGCAAACTCGATGATCGTCGCCATCGCGAGCGGATTCACGCCCGCCGCTCCGGCTCCCTGGATCGCGCGTCCGACCAGAATGAGCGGGAGCGACTCCACGAAAAGCAGCACGCCGCTTCCGGCGCAGAAGAGCGCTACGCCCGCGAGCATGAGCCTGCGTCGCCCGATGCCGTCGCCAAGCCGTCCGTAGAGCGGCATCAGCATCATGTACGGGAGCGTATACGCGACGAGCAGCCACGACGCGGTATCGGCGGTGAGATTCTGTTCGCTGCGGATGAACGGCACCGCGACGCTGAACATCGCCATCGCGATGATCGTTGTGACCGTCGGCGCCATGAGGACGATGACGATTCGACGTAAGGCAGCGGTCGGCGTGGGCGTAGCGTTCATGCCCGCGTCGGATCTGAGAGAAAGCTCGCGAGCAGGCGCGCGGTGTTCTCAACCGCGTCCGAATGGATGATCTCGTATCCGTGCGTGTTCTCCATCGGGACGCCGATCAGCGCCGCCTGCGCCGCACCGCCGAGTCGTTTGGCCGCCGATGCATCCGAGGTGTAGTTCTCGAAAATCCCGATCCCCGGAAGCATCTCAAGGCGCAGCGCACGCTGCACGAGTGCGTCGGCAACGCCCTTGTCGTAGACGGCCCAGTCGTCCTTGTACCCGATCGTCGGGTACTGGTCGACCTGGTTTGCGTACTCGTTGGCCGATACCGGCGCGACGTCGATTGCTAGCGCGAGCGCGCCGGGAAGCCGGGCAGTCGCGAAACCGGCGGTGCCCGCGCCAAGCTCCTCCTCGCGCGTGAAGACCAGGTAGACGGGAACGCCCGGTCCATCGGTCTGCAGGAGGAGTCTGATCGCTTCAAACGCCGCCGCGATCGGCGCACGGTTGTCGAGCGCGAATCCCGCGATCAGGTCTCCGGTTTCCCAGAGCATCCGGTGCTGCCGCGCGACCACGACGCGGCAGCCGGGGCGCACGCCCGCATCGATGAGCGTCTCGCCGTCCATTCCGGTGATCACTTCGTACTGGTTGAGGTCGTAGTTACCATGCTTCGCGTGCCACACGTCGGCCGTTTCCTCACCGGTGTGCCACGACCCGAGCGATAGCACCCCGGGCACTATGCCTCCGTGGCCCAGGATTTCGACCGGGATCTGGCCCAGGAAACCCGCGGAGAACGAGCCGAGCGCCGTGAGTTTCACGGTGCCGTCGGCGAGCACTCGCTTGATCATGAACGAAATCTCATCGAGGTGGAGCAGCACCCGGATCGACTCGTCGCGCGGCTGTTCGGGACCGATGCGCGCGATCATGTTTCCCGCGTCGTCGGTGTCGTAAGAGAGCCCGAGCTCTGACAGAAGTCGCGCGCATACCGCGGCGACCTCATCTTCTTGACCGCACGGTCCCCGCGCGTTGACGAGTTCCTGAAGCTGGGCGCGTACGCCTGGTGACATCATGGAGACGAATGTACCACATCGAGGCGAACCGGTGGCGCGTCGAGGCCGCGTCCGGAGCACCGTTATGTTGACTGAAATCCTTGGTCGACTGGGGACCAAACGCCGTATATTCCACCTACACTATGAACGAGAGAATCAATGGACGGAGCGCGGCCGAAGACCTCAAGCTGATGATGCAGCGTGCGTTTGTCGGCAACGACGCGACGCTCGATCTGGTGCTTGCCGGATTCCTGTCTGGTCTGCACGTCCTGGTCGAGGACATCCCGGGCGTGGGCAAGACCACGCTCGCGCGGAGCCTCGCGAAGGCCGCCGGGCTCGACTACGCGAGGATACAGTTCACACCCGATCTCCTTCCAGGAGACATCACCGGCGTGACCGTCTGGAGCCCTGAGAAGCGCGAGTTCGTGTTCAAGACGGGTGCGATCATGCACCAGTTCATTCTGGCCGACGAAGTCAACCGCGCGTCGTCGCGGACGCAGTCGGCGCTCCTCGAGGCGATGCAGGAGCGATCGGTGACGGTCGATGGTCGGACGTACCCGCTTCCCGATCCGTTTTTCGTCGTGGCGACGCAGAATCCGCTGAACTTCTCCGGAACGTTTCAGTTGCCCGAGGCACAGCTCGACCGGTTCGGTATTTCGCTGTCGCTCGGGTATCCGGGGCTCGAGGACGAGGTCACGATACTCGGTCGCGTTCGAAACGACGCGCTGATCGATGAGCTCGAGCCGGTGACGACGCCCGATATCATAATGGCGCTACGCCGCGAGGTCCGCGAGGTTCGAGTGGATCGCCGCATCGAGGAGTACGCGGTCCGGATCGCCGATCGGACGCGAAAGAGCGAGTCGCTGAAGCTCGGAATGAGTCCGCGGGCGACCGGTCACCTGGTGCTTGCCGCGCAGGCTCGTGCGTATCTGTCAGGGCGCGACTACGTCGTCCCGGAGGACGTAGTGGAGATCGTCGTCCCGGTCGTGCAGCATCGGCTGATCCCGACCGCGCAGTCACGGCTGGAGAACGCGACGCCGACCGGGATACTGATGAAGATCGTCAGCGAGGTGCCAAAACCGTCAGGCCTGTAGCGAAGGAGCGCCATGCGCACACTGGTAGTTCGGCCCGGGCCCGTCGGGTTGTTCGCGTTTCTGTTGTACGTACTCTTTCTGGCTTCGTCCTACTTCGGCTCGGTCTTCTACGTCCTTTTTGTAACCGTCGTACTGCTGGCTTCGTTTTCAGTAGTGTCGATGGTTTCAACGGTTCGCCGGCTTGAGTTCAGGCAGAGCATCAGCACGCCGCAGCCCTCCAAGGGCGATGCGGTGGAGTACCGGTTCACCGCCATCAAACAGACGGCTTTTCCCGCCGTTCCGGCCCGCGTGGAGTTCACGAACGTGCGTCACGACTTGCCGGTGGATGTACCCGAGGCCCGGTTCTACCCGTCTTCGAACCACTGGTTCGAGTTTGCTCACGTCGTGCCGGTTCCCTACCGCGGCGAATACGCGATCGGTGTCCGGATGATCGAAGTCACCGGTTTCTTCCACCTGCTGTCGTACCGGATCGCGGGCGATGTCCACGAGTTTGCCGTGTACCCTCGCGTCGTTTCGATCTCCCGCGCTCCGTTCGTCGGGCAGGAGAGCGCGCTGAGTCGTCCCGGGCTGTTGCGGGGGAGGGACGACGATCCGACCATCCTGGAGAGTCTGGTACAGTACCGCGAAGGGTTGCCAATCCGCCACATCGCGTGGAAGAAGTTTGCCGCTATGGGCGTCCCGGTTCTCAAGACCTACGGATCGAGCTCCCGACCCGGGGTCACGATCTACCTGGACACGCGACGCTACGGGGTGCACGACGAGTCGTCGCAGGCGGCCGAAGACTGCTCCATTGAGATTCTGGTCGCTCTGGTCAAGTTCTACAGCAGCTCCGCGATCCCTGTGGCCGTGTACGGCGACGGGCTCGACCGGTTCGAGTTCGACCCGCACGACGATGCGCTCTTTCATCAGCTCCTGACGGCGATGATACGTGTTCGATTCGAGTCGACTCGGTCGCCCGCGGAGTTGTTCTACGCCGATTCTGCGACCGCGCGGTTCCGGTCGAGCGCGGTCCTGTTCATCACTCAGCAGATGGATCCCGAGATCCTGACGCTCGCCGAGTTTGGTACCGCCGACGCGACGTGCAGCATGGTGCTCAATCTGGCCGGTCGCACGATAGCAAGCCGCAGCGACGCTACGCACGCGGTCGGCCGGTTACGGGAGCGCGGAGCGCTCGTGCACATCGTGCGCGACACCGACACGATCAAGGAGGATCTTGAACAATGACAAGGAAGCGCGGCGACCAGCTCCTTCGGATCGGCATCTCGATGCTCATCGCGTTCGCTCCCGCCTCCGTTCTCGTCTGGCTCCTCAACCCTACCGGGCCGCTGTGGATCGCGTTTGCGACGGCGGGCATCGTCACCGCGTCGCACGCGATCCATCTGCTCTCCGGTCGAATCCCTACTGCTGTTGTGTCGGCGATCACCTTTGTCACGATCGGTCTCGCCGGGCTGATGCTGGCCGTCAATATCATCATCGTACCGTTCTCGGCGTATCTGGCATGGTTTGACCTGGTCGCCGACGGGACGGTCCGGGGTTCGGTGTCGTTCGTGTTCGTGATGGCCGCCGCCTTCTTCACGACGGCGCTGTCGGTCGGTGTCTACCGGCGCGTGTTTCTGGTTCCCGTCGCCGGATCGGCGTTCATCGTATCGATGCTGTTGGCGCTGATCTATCAGCACTGGATCACCGCGTTTGCGACCGTCACGCTTCTGGCCGTGTTCGTCGTGACGCTTACCGGCCGATTTCTGGCCGATCAGTCGCGCGTTCGAGCCGTTCGGACCTCGCTGGCCGCGTTCGTCGCGGTAGTGCTCTTCTCCACGCTGTTGGGTGCTGCGCATCGCCCGCGCGGGTCGTACATCGTCGACGCGCGTCTGGCCCCGACGCTTCGCGACTTCGTCGTCCGCAACGTTCCCCGGTTCCCGGTGATGTACGCGACGCCCGGGTACGGATACTCGTTCGAGCAGTCCACCTTCGGTGAGGCTCCCACGCTGTCGAGTAGCGCGATCTTTTCGGTTTACGCCGATCCCGGGAGTCGCGTTTACCTGCGAACCGAGGTCGCACGGGTCTTTGACGGTCGCCTCTGGGCGATGGAGGATCCTCTGAGTTCGGGAGTCGCCCGTGCGGTGTTGACCCGCCCGACGAGCGCCTACCGCCCCCCGCTCCCGTTCGACCTCGAGTTCGAGATGGGCTTTGTCGACTCGCTCGGCGGTGAGATCGGCGATGCATTCATGGATGGTGAGGTACACGTCGCGCTGCTCGGCGATTTCTACCCGATGATGCCGCACACGCTCGACATGGAGCGCGCGGTGCTCTACACGAACCGTGACTCGTCGATCATCGGCACCAGAGAGACCGGGTTCAGGCTCGACCCGCCGATCGTGCACCGCGATACGATCGTGATACAGCGTCGGCTTCGGCCGCCGGATCCGTCGTCGATTCCCAGGCCGCCCGATCTGCAGGAGTACACGCGAACCCATCGTGACGTTCCCGACTCGGTAAGGCAACTCGCTGAAACACTCGCGGGCGGTACTCCAATCGAGACGGCCGTAAACATCCGTGACTATCTGGCCGCGGAGAGCGAGTACACGTTGGAGGTCGGACGCATCCCCGCCGACGCCGACTTCGTCGAACATTTCCTCTTCGACAGCCGCCGCGGATACTGCGTCCAGTACGCGACCGCGTTCACCCTGCTGGCGCGGCTGAACGGCATCCCGACGCGCTACGCGACCGGCTTTCTTGTCAGCATGCCCTACGACTCCAACTACGCGACCGTCTCCGGGCTTGCCGCGCACGCGTGGCCTGAGATCTGGCTGCCCGAGTACGGCTGGAACATCATCGAAGCGACGCCGCCGATGCAGAGCGCCGCGGACCTGTCGTGGTTCTACCGCGACCGCTTCGGAGTCGGCGCCGACGCGTACACGCGCAGACAGCTCGAAGCGGTCATCGGACGCGATGCCGACGACGAGCCGCTGGAGGAACGGTCCGCGTTTGTCGACACGCTTGCGGTTGCCGCGCCGCCCGCGGCCGCGCTGTTCGTCGTCATCGCGCTCGCGGTCGTCGTCGCGGCCGGCATCCGCAACGAATGGTTCGTGGCGTCCCCCGATCGGCGGTTCGCGACTGCCGGGCGAAAGCTCGTGAAGACCGCGATGCGCGCCGGGGTGCAACCCCCCGACGCGATCGGCTGGCGCGCGTGGAACGGCCACGTGCGCGACGCGTGCGGACCGAACCACGGATCGCCGGCGCCGGTCGCGCACGATCGCGCGCTCCATCTGGTCTGGAGCGCGTACTTCGGATCGCGGCGCGTACGGCGCATCGATGCCGAGTTCATGCGAGCGTATCAGTCGCGCGTCTCAAGAAGCCTGCGTTCGCGCTGATCGGCCAATGCGTCTGCCAGTACGGTGAGGATGCGCTCCATCCGGTCGTAGTCGAGCAGATCGGCCGTGTCGGTAACA